>CANQEW010000001.1 GCA_947596085.1 uncultured Clostridia bacterium
ATGCGTCCCCTCAATTGGCTCTCCCCTCGGGAATCTTTGCTTACTCTCCTTGTCCAAGATGTTTGACAAACCTACAAAGCGCGGAGGAACGCTTGATGCGGAGAATTTCATGGCGGCCGTGGGCGAGATTTCTCTTGCCGAACCTTGCTGAATGTGGTAAACTGTTCATAACATATTTGGTTCATCATTGCTCGATTCCGGGAGGGAGAATTATGGCAAGCGCGGAAAAGAAACTCTGGGGAATTCACACCACAGATGACAAACTCTTCCTTCGCGACGATGTCATTGCCATTGGATGGCGTGAAATAGGGGATCTCACAAAGATTGAGGCAAGCCGCGAAGCCTTTAAAGCCCGATATATTGAAATGATGCCGGACGCCAAGAAGGGCAGCATTGCCACCTGTTCTGGCATGCTGTACCGCTTCATCCATGAAGTTCAGGTTGGCGATTATGTGGTTTTCCCTTCCAAGAGCGACCGTCAGGTCAATTTGGGCATCGTGGAAGGCGATTACCGCTTTGTGGAGGATGCTCACCAGTACGTGCAGCAGCGGAAGGTCAAGTGGTTGAAACACCTGCCCCGCACAGCATTCTCGCAGGGGGCTCTGTACGAAATCGGCTCAGCGCTTACATTTTTCATGGTCAAGAACTATGCTGATGAATTCCTGGCTGCACTGGAGAGCAGTGGAAAAAAGCTCCCCATGCAGGAAGAAGGTGAAGATGAAAGCATCGGCGCGACTGCGGACGATATTATTGAAAGCACAAAGGATTTCATCCTCAAGGAACTGAGCCGGCAACTGAAGGGCTATGACCTTGAGGAGTTCGTCTCCGATCTTCTCCGGGCGATGGGATATCGCACCACCGTATCGCCGCACGGCGGCGACAGCGGAATTGATATTACCGCTTACAAAGATGAGCTGCCTCCGCGAATTTTGGTGCAAGTCAAGAGCCAGGACGGCGATATCAAGGAAACCACGATTCAATCCTTGAAAGGAGCAATGCGGGAAGGTGACTACGGCCTGTTTGTGACCTTGTCCAACTATACAAAAAACGCCCAGAAGTATCTGGACAGCACTCCGATCATCCGTGGCATCAATGGAACCGAATTGGTTGACCTGATCCTGAAATATTATGAAGACCTGAGCGAGAAATACCGCAAAATGATTCCGCTCAAGATGGTCTACATACCCGTTCCCAAAGAAGATATTTGAAGATTATCCGACGCTCTTTCAAATACCGGCACCATGTCGGGCTTTAAAGGAGCGTCGCCTCTGACACCCCATAATCGTTCGCCTTGTCGCGAGCTTGCCCGCCTTCTTGGGACGCGTCGCGGTTTTCATTTTCGGCCATGACAGGAGCAACTGTGAACGACCGCGCGCGAGAGCGCAATCCGGCCCGCTTCAAGCGCTTCTGTTCCTTTTGAAGATAAGAATTTTTCTACCAAATTTTCTACCAAACGTTCAGGGGTTTTCTTCTACCACAATATATAGTGTTGAAACGTGTCAAAAAGCACAATATCCAGTGATATTGTGCCGAAAAAAAGATGGAGCGCTGGACTCAATAGACGAACCCCTTCTCCCGCGCTCTCCCAAGCGATTTTGACCTCTATGTGCGATGGTCGCTCGGCGCTCCCCGTGTAATTAAAATTGATTACCACGCGACCATCGTATGCGAAAATCGAATTGACGAACGTTGCAATGAGGCGTTTCTGACTCTTTCGGTCTGAATAATCCAAGTCTCGGAACTGTACCAAGAAAAACAGAATTTGATCTCGCGTGAGGCGGTATGCTTTCGACATTACAAGATTCTCTTTTGAGATCGCGGTCTCGATGTCCTTTTTCTGATCTTCCAGCGCGTTCAGGCGATCCATGAGGGCCGCGCTGACAGCTCCAGATTCCACAGCACGCACAAGATTTTCGAGGGCTGATTCTACGCTCTTGAGCTGTGTTTGCAAGCTGGTGAGCCGTTCATTTTGTTCGCCTTGCGCCCGGCAGTAGTCATATGTCTTATCGGCGATGACCTCCAGCAGCTTGTCGTCGAATATGATTTTTTGCGCTTCTTGCAGCACAAGCTCCTCCAGCTCTTTTTGTGGAATGTTCTTTTTCTCGCAAGCGTGATTGTCAACGCGGTTGACACAGCTATAATAACTATATCTCCCGCCGTGGCGACCCGTGCCCGTTTTGCCGACCATCTTCGCTCCGCACTCACCGCAGAATAGTTTGTCCGTCAACAGGAAGTCGGTTTTGTGCCATGAATGGGCCGGGATGCGTTTGTTGACCTTGAGCATTTCCTGCACCTTCTCGAACAGCTCCGGCTCGATCAGCCGGGGCATACCGTCCACGACGCGAATATCCCCGTAGATGTACACGCCCAAGTATTTCTCATTCTTCAAAAGCCTGTGGAGGCTGTTTTTGTTGAACGGCTTTCCGCGCAGCGTCCGAAAACCCTTTTCATTCAAGTCTTGAATGATCTCCGTGACTGTGTGCCCCGCAGCATAGGACTCGAATATCTGCTTGACCACGGGCCCGGTCTGAGGGTCGATCATGAAGCGCTTGTTCTCGTCCGTCGTGTAGCCGAGCGGCCTGTTCCCGCCGACGCATTGGCACTTCATCGCGCTCGCGTACATTCCCCGCTTCACGTTTTGCGCAAGCTGGAGGCTGTAATATTCGGCAAGCCCTTCGAGCAGGCTTTCCAATAGCACGCCCTCCGGCGAGTCGGGTATCGACTCCGCGACATACTCCACGCGCACGCCGTTTTTCTTGCACCTGATCTTGTTCATGGCGATTTCCTCGCGGTTGCGCCCGAACCTGTCAATCTTCCACAGGATGATGACCTGAAAGGCTTTTTTCGAGGTGTCGCGGAGCATCTGCTGAAATGCCTGTCGGTTGTCTGTTTTGCCTGTCTTTGCCCGGTCTACATACTCATGGATGACATTATAGCCCCGCGCCTGCGCGTACTTGTGCCCCTCCGCGAGCTGCGCTTCGATGGATTGCTCATTCTGCGAGTGGGAGGAATACCGGGCGTATATCACGGCGTTTATAACGGCGTCGGGTTTTGCGTGGGTAGAATACCGAGCGTATAGCCCAGCGTCCCCTCCTGCTCCCGAGGCGGGGTTTACGACTACGACCATTATTCTAGCCTCTTTCCCGTTGCAAAGTCAAAAATCTCGGCCTGCTACGCTTGCTTTACGACGGACTGGTATTTGTCCGCCGCGAGTAGGCCCATCATATACGCCTCGACCTTTGCCCTGTCGATGCCGTCGAGCTGCTGATACAGCGACATGATTTTCGGGGCGGCGCTCATTTCCCTTTGCGCGTCCGCTTGCACGGTGCGATCAAATTCAACGGCCTTTCTGACATCCCCTCCGAAATGATCGAGCACGGGCCCCGCCATTTCTGCGATGAGGTCGGGGTTTGAGTAGTCGGTCGGATCGTCGGTGCGCTCCAGCAGGTAGTCCACCGACACGCCGAAATACTTCGCCAATGCCCGCGCCGTGTCCGATCCCGGATTCGCGTCTGCCCCCTCCTTATAGCGACTCTTCCAATATGCGAGTGACCCCTTCGATGCCCCCGCTTCTATCACGGCGCGCGTCGGAGACACGCCTTTCTGTTCGCATAGTGCCCTGAACCTATCGTAAAACACGACCATTCCCTCCTTCGTCGAAAAAAAGTCACAAAATTTGTCCAAACCCTATTGACAAAGGTATAATTCTTGTACTATAATGGTCGCACAGGAACAAGATTTGTACTAACCACGGTACAACAAACGAACCTCTGACGGAAAAGGGTTCCCCGTTGTGGTGCTATTAGACTGTCCGCAAAACAATAATAGCACAAAAGTACAAATATTGCAACTGCGCTAACGTACAAAATTTTGACTTTTAGGAGGTGAGAGATTGGACGACTGGACTTCCGAGGTCGTAGGTCGTATGCACCACGCCGGAATCACGGGGCTGCGCCTCGCGGATGAGTGCGGGTACACAAATTCGTATTTGTCGGCGATCCTTCACGGCAGGAAAGGCTCTGACAAATCCAAGCAGACGATTCTCGATGCGCTGGCGCGTCTCGAAGCGCAAGCATTGACGAAAGAAAGCTCTTGACGATGATCGTGACCGAGGTAGTCAACAAGGGCGTCGAAATTGATCCCGGCCTCGTTCCTGCCGTTGAAATGGGGCTGTTCGTCAAGTCGCTGTACGAAGGAGCGTTACGCTTCTATGAGAACCCCGAGAACATGCGCCGCTTCAAGGAATGGCAGCGCAAGCGAGAAAAGGAGGAAAACCATGATGGACATTAACTTCAACGTGAACCTCAACGTCACCGCCGAGCCCCGGCTTTATGATCTTTTCGAGCGGTTGGTCGAAAAGGGCCTCGTCGTCAAGATTGGTCTGCCGTGCGAGGGCTGCACTCTCGAAGATGCGCCGGGCGAGCCGGAGCCTGCGGACAAGATCGTGCCGCTCGCGGTTACGACCCCTGCGGTCATCGAGCCCGCACAGGCCCCCGCTGCGGCCCCTGCGCCTGCGCAGGCGGCTCCCGTGCCCGCCGCTGACCCGAACATTGCCCCGACTCCCGCGCCCGTGCAGGCCGCCCCTGCGCCCGCACAGACGGCCTCCAGCGTGACGCTGGAAGAATTGAGCCGTGCAGGTGCGGCGCTGGCGACGCAGGGCAGGGTGGCCGAGCTCATGGCGATCATGCCGAAGTACGGCGTGCAGGCGCTCACGCAGCTCAAGCCCGAACAGTACGCCGCCGTCGCTGGCGATCTCCGCGCTCTCGGCGCGCAGATTTAAGGGAGGTCTGAACATGGCTGCACATGCCAAGTGTTCTCCGTCTGCGGCCTACCGCTGGCTGGAGTGTACCGCCGCCCCCACCTTCGAGGAGCAATTCCCCGAGGTCGCCGCGAGCGATTACGCCCGCGAGGGCACGCTGGCCCACAGCATTTGCGAGCTGTACGTGCGGCGCGAGTTTGTGGAAGCGATCCCCAAGCGCACGTTCAACGCCCGGCTCAAGAAGCTGCAAGCCGAGGAGCTGTACGACGATGAAATGCTCACGACGGCAGAGGTCTACGTCGAGTATCTGCGGGAGAAGGCGCTGGGCTTCAAAGCTACACCGTTCGTAGCGCCGGAGGTGCGCGTTGATCTGACCGATTACATCCCGGAGTGCTTCGGAACGTGCGACTGTGTGATGTTCGGCGACGACACGCTCCATATCACGGACTACAAGCACGGTAAGGGCGTCCCCGTCTCCGCAATCGGAAACCCGCAGATGCGCTTGTACGCGCTGGGCGCGCTTCGACTCTATCGCGTGATCTTTGGCGACAGCATCAAGCGCGTGTCTATGGCGATCTGTCAGCCCCGCCTCTCCTCGAACGTGGAGGAGGACAGCATGACCGTCGAGGAGCTGCTGGCGTGGGGCGAGAGCGTCAAGCCTCGGGCGCTGGAGGCGTTCAACGGCCCCGGCGAGTTTGTCCCCGGTGAGCATTGCCGATTCTGCCGTGGCCGCGAGCGCTGCCGCGCGCGGGCTGACGAGCAGACATCTCTTGAGCATTTCAAGAGCTTCGTGGCCGAAAACGCTGAACCCAAGCCCGGACAGTCTGCCATACTGACGGATGCTGAAATTGGCGACCTGCTGAAACGCGGCGCGGAGCTGGTACAATGGTACACCGATCTGCAAGCGTATGCGCTGGGCGCGATCCTCGGCGGCGGCGTGATCCCCGGCTTTAAGGTGGTGGAGGGCCGCAGCAATCGCGCGTTCTCCGATCCCGACGCCGCGCTCCAGACCATCGAAGCGGCGGGCTACGACCGGGCGATGCTCTACGACTACAAGCCCAAGAGCCTGTCCGAACTGGAGAAGCTGCTGGGCAAAAAGGACTTCGCCGCGACGGTGGGCGACTACGTAATCAAGCCTCCGGGAAAGCCCACGCTTGTACCCGAGACAGACAAGCGGCCCCCGTACAGCCCTGCGGCTGTCGATTTCGCGGAGGTGGGCGGCGGTGGAGCGTAGGCCGTCTCGCGTCAGCTTCACCACCACCGCGCCGTATGACTCAGCGCGCGGACGCATGGCTCTGAACTTCCCCGCCGCGCTGACGCAGACCGCGCTCATGAGGTTGCGCCCCATCTTCGATCTGATGTGTCGCTACGTGTACGTCACGGAAAACGCTGACGCGATCCGGGCCACGGATGCGGAGATCAATGCCATGCTGAAAGAGCTGAAAGACGCATGGGACAAGGCGTGCATCGAGTACATGGCGAAATGGCGGGCGGGCCGGGCTCCGTACATCAAGCAGGCGAACAAGGAACTGACCGAAAACGTTCAACGGGCCAAGCGCGCATATGAGCGGATGAAGAAAGTCCGCAAAGCCTTTGACGAGGCGATGGAGAAGCACGCTTGCCGGAGAGCGCTCGGCGAATAAGGCAATGAGGAAATAAGGTTTTTAAGGAATGGAGGTATTTCAATGTATCAGAATGATCCCCTGAAAGTGCTGACTGGCGAGGTGCGCCTGTCCTACTGCAAGCTCGTGACGCCCGAGGCCCCGCGCAACAATCCGACTGCGGAGAAGAAGTACAGCGTGACGCTGCTGATCCCGAAGTCCGACGTGGCGACGGTCGCCGACATCCGGCAGGCTATCGAGGCGGCGGCGCAGAAATCGGTCAACTCCGTGTGGGGCGGCGTCCGTCCCCCGAACCTCAAATCCGTGCTCCACGATGGCGACGGCGTGCGGGAGTCCGGCGAGCCGTTCGGCCCGGAGTGCAAGGGCCATTGGGTAATTACGGCCTCGACCAAGAACAAGCCCGGCGTCGTGGGCATCGACAACATCAACTGCGAGCTGGCCCCGCAGGACATCTATTCGGGCATGTACGCCCGCGTGACGCTGCGGTTCTTCGGCTATTCCAACTCTGGCAACAAGGGCGTGGGCTGCGGCCTCGGGAACGTCATGAAAACCCGCGACGGCGAGGCGCTGGCGGGCGGCGCGTCCGCTGCCTCCGACTTCGCGGGCATCGGCCAGAGTGTCGCCCCGCAGGCGACACCGGGCGGCTACACGGGAGCGCCGCAGATCAATCCGATCACGGGCCTGCCGATGTAAGGTCGAGCGCGCGACGAAGTGCGGCGAGGGATCACCCCCTCGCCGCGCGTGACAGGAGGAAACCATGAAGCACCATTTGAGCATTGACCTTGAGACCTTTTCGAGCATCCCAATCGCAAAGGCCGGAGCGCAGAAGTACATAGCGAGCCCGGATTTCGAGATTCTGCTGTTCGCGTACAGTCTTGACGGCGCGCCCGTCAAGATCGTTGACCTCGCGTGTGGCGAATCTCTCCCGTCGTGGCTCGTGCTGGCGCTCACCGATCCCGATTACATCAAACATGCCTATAACGCGGCGTTCGAGTGGGGCTGCCTGTCCAAGTGGCTGCGTATGATGCTGCCCGTCGATCAATGGCGATGCACCATGATTCACGGCCTATACTGCGGCTATACGGCAGGTCTGGACGCCACGGGCGCGGCTCTAGGGCTGCCGCAGGATAAGCGCAAGCTGTCCACGGGCAAGGCCCTGATTCGTTATTTCTGCGTCCCCTGCAAGCCCTCACGCGCAAACGGTCAGCGCACGCGCAACTACCCTCGGCACGATCCTGACCGCTGGAGTCTGTTCAAAGAGTACTGCGTGCAGGACGTTGTGACCGAAATGGAAATCGAACGCCAACTCTCCGCGATCCCCGTCCCCGATTCCGTCCAGAAAGAATGGGAAACCGACATGCGCATCAACGCGCGCGGCGTGGCCGTTGACATGGATTTCGTTCACGGCGCGCTGTCGCTGGGCGAGACGGTGCGCGAGCGGCTGGAGACCGAGGCTGTGCAAATTTCCGGGCTGAACAATCCAAACAGCATCCAGCAGCTCACGGGATGGCTGGAGGGCGAGCTGAACGAGGAGCTGACCGACCTCCGCAAAGACACGGTGAGCAAGCTGCTCAACCGCGAGGGCAACAGCCCGCAGGTGCAGCGGATGCTCCAAATCCGGCAAGAGCTCGGAAAGACCTCGACGAAAAAGTACGACGCAATCGAGGCCGCTGTCTGCGCGGATGGCCGCGTGCGTGGGCTGCTCCAGTTTTATGGCGCGAACAGGACGGGGCGCTGGGCCGGGCGTTTGGTGCAGGTGCAAAACCTCCCCCGAACGTACATCGAGCCGTTGATGCTGGCACGCGATCTCGTCAAGAGGCGGGAGCTGGACGGGCTACACGTCGTATACGGCTCCGTGCCGGACACGCTCAGTCAGCTCATCCGCACGGCGTTCGTCGCGTCCGATGGCAAAGTGCTGATCGACGCGGATTTCTCGGCGATAGAAGCCCGCGTGATCTCATGGCTGGCGGGCGAGGAATGGCGGCTAGACGTATTCCGCACGCACGGCAAAATCTATGAGGCGTCGGCCTCTCAGATGTTCGGAGTCCCGCTGGAGCGCATCAAAAAGGGCAATCCCGAGTATGCGCTGCGGCAGAAGGGCAAGGTCGCGGAGCTGGCGCTGGGCTATCAAGGCGGCGCGGGCGCGCTGATCGCAATGGGCGCGCTGGACATGGGACTGACCGAGGATGAGCTGCCCGACATCGTGAACCGCTGGCGCGACGCGAACTCTCGAATCTGCCGCCTCTGGTACGACATGGACAGGGCCGCGACGACGGTAATCCAAGAGGGCGGCAAGCAGCGCGTGGGCTGCCTCGAACTGGAGCGCATCTATGACGTGACGTGCGGCAGGGACTACTTGACGATCAAGCTGCCGTCACAGCGTAGGCTCTATTACGTCGAGCCGTCGCTGGGCGAAAACCGTTTCGGCGGTGTGTCGATTCAGTATATGGGCTCGAATCAGACGACGAAGAAATGGCAGATGGTCGAGACCTACGGCGGTAAGCTGGTGGAGAACTGTGTGCAGGCTATCGCGCGCGACTGTCTGGCGCAGGCAATCGAGCATCTTGAGGCCGCAGGGTTCCCGGTGGTGTTCCACGTCCACGATGAGGTCGTGATCGAGACGGCCCCATTCGCGGCCCCTGACGCGATGCTGGAGAAGGTGGTGCAGATCATGGCCGCCCCGATCCCGTGGGCGTCTGGCCTCCCGCTGGGCGCGGATGGATGGGTCGGCGAGTGCTTCAAAAAGGACTAGGAAAGGAGCGAACAATATGCGGAAGGAATTGACGGCCCCGCGCCTGCTGGCGCTCATCGCCCGCTTTGTGACGGTGTTCGTGCTGATCGTCGGCGCGTTTCTCGGATTTCCAAATGACCCGCAGCTCGGAGGGCTGTATTGGATCATTACGGCGTTTCACATCTTCATGGACACGGTGATCCTGTGTGACGATGTGCGGCACAGCAGGAGGTGAGCGGCGTGAGTCAATATTTCGACATCAACCGCAAGGCGCTCGACGCTCTCCCTGTGCAGCACATTGATGGGTTCGCCCGCGTCGGCGGTTCAAAGTGGTTTGTGGCTGTCAATAGCACCTCATTCAAAATTGAGCACGGTCACAACTATCTGCTGCGGGACATTGGCAGGGGAACGGATAACCCCCCCCCGCTGCGCGGCGTCTATACCTACTTTGAGGGAAAGGATTTCGTGTTGTGGGCAAACCGCATCCCGACCTCTCCCGCGCCGAAAACGATCTATGAACGCGATGATGACGAGGAGCAATCGTGTGATTATTTCGTTGTGGGCGAAGTCGTGGGCTGGTACTACGCGGAGCGCTCGCAGGACGGTGGCGCAGAGCTACACGCGCCAAAAGGGAACGCGGAATGACGCACGTGTGCGATAGTACGCTGCTGCGGCTCAAGCGGACGACCCCGCGAGTGATCGAAGCGGTGCGAGGCATAGACGCTTTCGAGATCGACGGCAAGCTGTGGTTTCGGTTGATTGACATAGCACGAGCGCTGCAAATCAATATCACCACGGAACAGAATATCAGCAGAAAGCTGTTGAACTCCCCGCACGCATGGCATTGGCGCGAAAACTACGTCGGCCACGTGAATCACCGAAACACCTTGATAGATGTGGAGGTGGTCGAGGACATTGCGATCATGTATGCGTTCGTCGCTCGCGCGGATGTAATGGCGGCGCTCCCCCGAACGGGTGAGAAGGTAGAGCTGCCCGCGACACGATACAACGGAATTAACTGGGATATGGTTCTCACTAGAAAAGCAAAAAGGGAAGCGAAACGCTCCCGCAAGCCCAGCATTGGCGGTGTTCGGTAGTGCATAGCAAGGGCGAGGCGCGACGATGTTTTGCAAGGGCAGAGCGATACAAAGCAAAGTGAGGCAAAAGCAAGGCAACTGAAAAACGAATAAGGAGGTAGCAAAATGCAGGTCGAATTGACCGAACGGAAATATCATTTAATCGGTCTGACTCCCATTCTCGGGAGTCAGCCTGCGGATGAGTTTATTCATACGCGGTACATCGAGAGCAAGGCCCCGTCTCCGACGCAAGCAGAGCAAGAGGCGAAAATGCTGGACATCGACGAGGACAGCGGCGAAAGCAATATCACGGTGTTCTACCGCCGCGCCGAGTCGGATGACGCGCTTTGCCTCTTGGATTACATGATTATGGGGTTTTTCAAAGAGGCCGTGCTTTCGATGGAGGCGCAAAACAGCGTGAGGCTGGCGCGGACGAAGGTTGACCGCTATCTGTTCGTACAGCCGAGGGTGATTCCCCTGCTGCGCAACGGCAGGCCCATTCTGGAGGAGGATGACGTGCTGGAGCGTCCGCTGCGTACCATCATGACGGGCAAAGGACAGGTCAGCACACTCAAGAGCAGCGAGCGCGTTGATGACCCGTGGGAGGCGTTCATTACGGTGCAGCTTCTCAAGAATGACGCCACGCGCAAGAGTGAGGCGCTGACGTGGGACGCAATCGAGGGCGCGCTGAACTACGGCAAGCTGCGCGGCCTCGGGCAATGGCGCAACGGCGGCTATGGTCGGTTTAAGTGGGAACGAGTAGATGAGGAGGCGGGAGCGTGAAGATCATTTCACAGTCGTTCGAGCTTTGTGACCCGGCGCTGGACGGGCAGGAAATCCTCAAGCACATCGAGCGCTGCGGGCGCGTGTGCTACAAGTCGGAGGAAATGGCTGCTCCGGGCACGAGCGAGGATTTCGTGCGCAGGATCATCCGTCGCGGGCATGAGTCGGTACTGGAGCACGTGAGCGTGTCGGCGCGGATCGTCACGGATCGCGGCGTCACGCACGAGATCGTCCGGCACAGGCTGGCGTCGTACTCTCAAGAGAGCACGCGCTATTGTAATTACGACAGCGGGCGCTTCGGCAGGCAGATCACGGTCATTCGCCCGTGCTATTGGCCGCCCGAATCGCGGGCTGCGATTTGTTGGGAGGCCGCTTGCAGGCAGGCCGAGGAAGCCTACTTTGAGCTGCGAGGCTGGGGCTGTGCCCCGCAAGAGGCCCGCGCCGTACTGCCGAACAGCCTCAAAGCCGAGCTCATCATGACGGCAAACCTCCGGGAATGGAGGCACTTTTTCCGGCTGCGCTGCTCTCCGGCTGCGCACCCGCAGATGCGGGAGCTGGCTACACGCGGGCTGGAGCTGATGCGCGCGAAGATTCCCGTCGTGTTCGATGACGTTGCGGAGGAGGTGCTTTCCAAGTGACCCGCGCTGAAATTCTCAAGGCCGCCGAGGCGTGCGTGACCGGGCAGCGCGTGCAGGATTACGGCACGCCGGAGGACAGCTTTCGCATGATCGCGGGGCTGTGGAGCGCCTACCTCGATGAGCAGATCGACCCTATCGACGTGGCGCTGATGATGGCGCTGCTCAAGATCGCCCGCGTGCAGACGAGCTCCGGCAAGCCGTCGAACGATTGCTTTGTTGACCTCGCCGGATATGCCGCGTGCGCTGGTGAGATCGCGGACGGCCCGAATTTTGATGATGAGTGAGGGCGGAGCTATGAATATCACCATCAAAAAGCAGGGAACCCGCAACGGCGCAATCTTTGATTGCTATGCCGATGGGCAATGGATTCTCAGTCGAACGCACCCGGAGAACGTGTTCGCATGGCTCGCGGAGTACACGGCAGAGCACGGCCCGGCCACGATCACGTACACCGATGACACCGAAAGGCGGTAGAGGCATGGACATCATCAAGCGGTTACACGGCATGATGCCGGGCGAGTGTGAGCTGATCCGAAAGAAGCTGACGAAGCCCGCGATGTATGAGGGATTGGCAGAGGAGGCCGCAGAGCTGGCGCAGGCCGCGCTCAAGTATGCGCGCATCTGCCGAGGGGAAAACCCGACGCCCGTCTCTTTGCGCGAGGCGCGGGATCACGTGCTGGAGGAGTACACCGACGTTTTTCATATCGCGTCGTACATCATCGGGATCAAGCCGGATGAGGGGCAGATCGTCCGCAAAAACGGGCGATGGCTGGCGCGGTTGAGAGTGGGGCGAAAACCCTGATCCAGTACGGGGGGGGGAACCCCTCTCCCTTCTCATTCTGACCGTAAGAGGGGCACAGCATGAAACGAGAACACGCTGCAAGCACACTACGAGCGCGGCGAAAAGGTCAAAAGCAGGGCTGGAACGCTGACCCAACCGCGAATGAGGCGATCAAGGCGATCATGAACGCGGAGGCCAATGACGAGGCCGCACAGCGCTACAATGACCTCATGCCGAAGCTGAAAGAGCTGATATGGGAAAGCGGGTTCGTGCTGGTGGAGCGAATCAAGCTGCAAGACGTGAAAACTGGAAAGCACTTCTTATAGGGAGATACAGCTATGAACCTGAACAATGATCGACAAATCACAATCTCGGTCGGCACAAACCGCCACAGCAAGCAATGGCGGGCGCGGGCTGTCTCGCTCTCCGACTTCTACGAGACGCTGGCAACGCCTCAAAAGAGCGCGGAGACGATGCAGGAATACCTCGCCCTCCCGAAGTCCGAACAGGATGACTTGAAGGACGTGGGCGGCTTTGTGGGCGGCGAGCTGAACGGCACGCGGCGCAAGGCTGCGGCGGTCAAGGGCCGCGACCTCATTACGCTGGATTTCGACAATATGCCGGGCTGGAGCGTGGACAAGCTGCTGGCGACCCTCGATGGTCTCCAGACGAGCTATTGCGTCTATTCCACGCGCAAGCACAGGCCCGAGGCGCCCCGTCTGCGCGTGATCGTCCCCACGGATAGGACGATGACCGCCGACGAGTATGAGCCGTGCGCGCGGCGCGTGGCGGCGCTCATAGGCATTACCATGACCGACCCGACGACCTTTGATGTGTCGCGGCTGATGTACTGGCCCTCGGTGTGCTCCGATGGGCAATACGTCTATAAGTGGTACGACTGCCCGCTGGCGAGCGTGGACGCGCTGCTCGCGTCATACACAGACTGGCACGACCTCGCGGAATGGCCGCAGGTTCCCGGCGCGGTCAACTATCAAAAGCTGGCCGTCAAGCAGGGCGACCCGGAGAGCAAGCCGGGCATCGTGGGCGCGTTTTGCCGGGTGTTTGACATCTACCGGGCAATGGACGAGCTGCTGCCGGGCATCTACGCCCCGGTGGACAATGCCCCCGACCGCTATACCTACCTCGGAGGATCGACGACGGGCGGCGCGGTGATCTACGACAGCGGCAAGTTCCTTTTCTCCCATCACGCGACCGACCCATGCGGCGGGCGGCTGGTCAATGCGTTCGACATGGTGCGGCTACACATGTTCGGGGATCGGGATGACAATGCTGCGCCGGACACGGTGACGAACAAGCTGCCGTCGTACAAGGCGATGTGCGAGTACGCGATGGCGAACAACGAAGTCTCCACGGCGCTGCTGCGTGAGCGCTATGATAGCGTCGCCGCCGATTTCGCGGGCGTCGGGCCCACGAATGACGACGACCCGGCGAACTGGATCGCGCTGCTGGCCTGCACGTCCACCGGGAAGATTCTCAGCACGATTGACAACGTGTGCATCATTCTGGAGCATGACCCGGCGCTGTGCGGGCGCTTTGCGCACAACCTATTCGCCAATCGCGGCGAGGTGCTGGGCGCGCTGCCGTGGAACGCGAGCCCCAAGCGCCGCATGTGGAGCGACACCGACAATAACGGCATGTATTGGTACTGCGAGAAGCGGTTCAACATTACGGGCCGGGGGAATATCGACGCGGCGCTGGACATCCATTCGCAGACCCACGCTTTCAATGAGGTGCAAGATTTCCTCCGTGGCCTCGTATGGGACGGCACGCCTCGGCTGGACGCGCTCTTTGTGGACTACCTCGGCGCGGAGGATACGCCGTACACGCGCGCCGTGAGCCGCAAGGCGTTCGCGGCGGCTGTGGCGCGGGCGATGGAGCCGGGCTGCAAATTCGACAATATGCTGATCCTCTGCGGCCCGCAGGGCATCGGCAAGAGCACGCTGCTCGACAAGATGAGCAAGGGCTGGTTCAATGACAGCATCCGAACCTTTGAGGGTAAGGAAGCCTCGGAGCTGCTGCAAGGCGTCTGGCTGGTCGAGATCGCCGAGCTGGACGCTTTCAGGCGTACAGACGTGGCGCGCATCAAACAGTTTCTCAGCCTGCGCGCAGACCGTTTCCGGGCGGCCTACGGGCGCAACGTCAAAGAGCTGCCCCGCTGCTGCGTCTTTTTCGGCACGTGCAATCAAATGGAGTTCCTTCAAGATACCACGGGCAATCGCCGATTCTGGCCTGTCAACGTGGGGGAGCACCCGCACCCGCTCAACGTGTGGGACGACCTCACCGACGACGTGATCGCGCAGCTATGGGCCGAGGCAAAGGCGTATTGGATGATGGGCGAGCCGCTTTATCTGACCGGGGAGATCGAGCAGGCGGCGGTCAAGGCGCAGGAGGAGCACCGGGAAACATCCCCGCACGAAGGGCTGATTCTCGATTTCGTGGCGAAGCGCGTCCCGGTGGACTGGGCGCGGTGGGACGTGTCGCCGAGGCGTGACTTTTGGGCGGGAGCTACACATGCGGCGGGCGATGCGAAGCCGGAACTGGTTGACCGCGACAAAATCTGCGCCGTCGAGGTGTACGTCGAGCTGCTGAACGGCAACGTGCGGTATATGACCCGGCAGGACGCGCGGGAGATCAACAGCGTGCTTTCGCGCATGGAGGGCTGGCGGCGGCAATCTGTGAGGTGTGGCCCCTACGGGGTGCAATACGGCTTTGTGCGCACGGCAAAGGTGTAATATTCGGGTGTAATAATGGTGTAATTTTGGGGCTTACGAATATTACATATTACAAAAAACGTAATAATGTAAGGTTTTGTAATAATCCAAAATTACACCGAAAACCGCTGGGGCGCAGGGCTTTTGAGCACTTTGTAATATGTAATAATAAATTTCTAATAGACCCTTATAGGATAGGGAAACAGTATAAGGAATAGTACAAAAAACCCTAAAATCGCACCCCTCTATACGCGCGCGTGCGCGATACATTACAAGGAGGTCGCAGGATGATTGAAAAGGACATCGAGCGCTTATTGCGCGAGCGCGTCAAGGCAATGGGACAGGAGATCGACGCGCGCACGCTTTGCGTGAAATTTGTGAGCCCCGGCTTTTCGGGCGTGCCCGACAGACTCATTCTCCTGCCGGGCGGCGTCGCCGTGTTCGCAGAATTGAAGGCCCCCGGAAAGCGCGAGCGCCCCCTGCAAAGGAGCGTACAGAGCACTCTCCGAGGGATGGGATTCAAGGTGTTCAGTTCGGTGGACTCTCCGGCGCGCGTGAATGAGGTGGTCGAATATTGCAAGGCGGTGATCCGGCATGATTGATTTCGTCCCCCACGCCTATCAACAATTCTGCATCGACAAGATCGTGGGCATGGCGAGCGTCGGGATTTTCCTAGACCCCGGCATGGGCAAAACGGCGGTGACGCTGGCCGCGATTAAGGAGCTGAAATACAACCGATGGGCGGTCGGGAAAGTGCTAATTATAGCACCTAAAAAGGTCGCGGAGGCGACGTGGGACAAAGAGGCGGCAAAGTGGAGGCAGTTAGCCGACCTGCGCATCGCCCTCGCCCTCGGATCGGCGGCGCGGCGGGAGGCGGCGCTGGTCTCTGACGCGGACATTTACATCATCAACCGCGAAAACACGCAATGGCTTGTCGGCTACTACCGCAACCGCTGGCCGTTCGACATGGTGGTGCTCGATGAGTCCAGCAGCTTCAAAAACAGCCGCTCGAAGCGCTTCCGGGCGCTCAAGGCCGTGCGCCCCCACATTCGGCGCATGGTGGAGCTGACGGGCACGCCGTCCCCGCACGGTTTAATCGACCTGTGGGCACAGGTGTACCTTCTCGACGGCGGCAAGCGGCTGGGCCGCACGCTCTCCGTCTATCGTGATTTGTGGTTTGTGCCGGACAAGCGCAGCCGCGATGTGATATACAGCTACACGCCGAGGGAGGGCGCTGCGGATGAGATCAGCCGCGCGATCAGCGACATTTGTATTTCCATGCGCGCCGAAGATTACCTCGACCTGCCGGAGCTGATTTACGACGACATCCCCGTGGCGCTGGACGCCCCCGCGCTGGCGGCCTACCGCAAGCTGGAGCGCGACATGCTCCTGCCCCTCGGCGACGACACGGAGATCACGGCGAGCACGCAGGCGGTGCTCTCCGGCAAACTCCTCCAGCTCTGCAATGGCGCTGTATACGACGAGGATCGGCGCGTCAACGTGATCCACGATTGCAAGCTGGAGGCGTTTCTGGAGCTTGTGGAACAGCTCAACGGGCAGCCCGCAATCGTCTTTTACAGTTATCAGCACGACCTCGACCGCCTGCTGGGCGCGCTGCGCAAGTCGAAGCTGCGCGTGCGCGTCTACCGAAACGCGCGGGACAAAGAGGACTGGAACGCGGGCGAGATCGACCTGCTGCTGGCGCAGCCGCAAAGCTGCTCCTATGGCCTCAACCTCCAGCAAGGCGGCCACCATGCGATATGGTTTGGCCTGATATGGAGCCTCGAACAGTACACGCAAGCAAACCGCCGACTGTACCGGCAGGGACAGACGCAACCCGTCATCGTGCATCATTTGATCGTGCAGGGCGGCAGGGATGAGGACGTGATCCGGGCGCTTCACGGCGACGGTGACGTGCAGGAAAGTCTATTGGCATCGCTGCGCGTGCGCATACAGCACGCGCGGGAGGGAGGAAAGTTATGACGCTTCGGGAGCTATCGCAATACTACTACCTCACCAAAGAGATCAAAGGACTGGAGGCCGACATCGAGCGGCTGGCGCTCAAGGCGCAGCCGGGCGCGCAGGTGCTCACGGGCCTGCCCCGCGCGCCGGGCGTGACCGACCGTGTGGCGCACTACGCGGCGGCGATGACCGACATACAGCGATCCATTGAGTCACGGCTGGAGCGCAGCCTGACGGAGCGCGCAAAGCTGGAGGCGTATATCAGCGGCATCGACGACAGTTTCATGCGGCAGGTTATATCCCTCCGATTCGTCGAGGGCCTGTCATGGTCGCAGGTCGCCCGCCGCGTGGGCGGCGGGAACACGGCGCATAGCGTGAGCATGGCCTGCTACCGCTACCTCGATCAGCATTGACGCGGGCTGAAAGTTGTGGTTTTTGTGGTATCAAGGTGTGGTATAATGGCAGCGTGAGGAGTTGGCGATAGATTCGCCGGGCAACTTCACGGGCCTCCTCCTTCCTCACGACGCAGACCCGACCCCCGCCGCGCGGATTGACGCTCCCCGTGCAGCGGCGTGAGGCGAAGCGACAGCGACAGACTCAGCGGGCTGGGTGCTCCTCCCGCCGAGGCTGTCGCTCTATTTTTGCCGGGAAAGGGACGGACGATGAGCAAGGCAGCGAGCATCTACCGCGAGACGCGGAACTATGAAAACCTCCAGCGCCGCGCGTATGAGGGCGTGGGAGACTACGACATCCCCGCGCTTGAACCGACGCTGCTCACCCCTGTCACGGGCGCAGACGGCGCGCTGGGCGTCACGCTGGCCGCGAGGCAAAGCGCTGACGGCGACCCTGCCCCCACCCCCGCAACCCCGCTCGAATGGATCGGCTTCAACTACGCGCGCGGCTGTGAGGAGCCGGAGCTACACGGCATCCACTTCTTCGTGGACGATTACCAGTTCATGCGGCTGTGGAATAACCCGGACGCCTATCTGAACAGGCTGGCGCAGTTCGCGTGTGTTTGCACGCCGGACTTCTCCACGTATACGGATTTCCCCGTTGCCGTGCAGATTTATAACCACTACCGCAAGCATTGGCTCGGCGCGTATTGGCAGGATCGCGGCATCCCCGTGATACCGACGATAAGCTGGAGCGACGAGGCGAGCTTTGATTGGTGCTTTGACGGGGAGCCCGTGGGCGGCGCTGTTGCGATCTCCAGCGTCGGAACGCAGTTGAACCCTCGGAGCATGGAGCTGTTTCGGCTGGGCTATGCCGAAATGATCCAGCGCCTCGACCCCTCGCTGATTCTCTTTTGCGGCGAGGAGCCGGAGGGCTTGATCGCTGGCCCCGAGATCGTACACATCCAGACATTTCACAAGCGCCTGCGCGCCTATGATGCGCGCGGCAGAAAGGACGGCGTATAAATGGGCGGCAGAGGTGGACGAAGCGGCCTCCGGGCGACGCAGCCCGTACAGCAAGCCGCCGCAGCCGTGACGCGCGTGTTCAAGCAGCTCACGCAGGTGCAGGCGCAAGCGCTGGCGGCTGTGCAGAACAGCTATGACATCAACACGCGGCTTGCGATCATGCAGTACATCCGAAAGGATTTGCAATCGAATCAGTTTGGCGTGGCGCAGAATCTCAATCACAAGCTGGAGAACGGCCTGCCGTTGAACGCGACGGAGCAGTACATCGTCGATCACCTCGACCGGGCAATGCACCCGCTCGGGCATGACGTGGTACTGTACCGCGCCGCGCACGCCGACGTACTGGAGGCGCTGGGCTTGAAGAATTACGAGCACATGACGAACGCGCAGCTCAACGCGGCGCTCTCGGGCGCGGAGTACACCGAGAAGAAATACGTCTCGACGGCGTACAATCAGCGGATGAACCCCTTCATCGGCGGCAGTCAGTCGGGCGGGCGTGAGGTGTACATCCAGATTCACGCCCCGTCGAATACGAAGTGCGTCATGGGCAACATGCAGCAAGCGGAAGTCATTCTCGACCGCAAGAATACGCGCTACCGCGTGAGGCGCGCGTACTTTAACGGCGAGTATGCGACCCCGCAAAAGACCGGGCGCACCGTGCCCCGCGTCGTGCTCGAAGTCGATTTGATTTAAGGAGGCCGGGAACATGGCAGAGAAAAAGAAAACCACCACCAAGAAGCGCGACCCGGATGAGGAGCGGTTCATCGCCACGGGCAAGAGCATCACGCTCAAGAAAGCCGCGCCGGGACTGGCGCGCGTCAAAGCGGACATGAAGCGCAAGGGAGGCAAGTGAGCGATGGGCGGCAGAGGATCGAGCTATCATCGCGTCATCGCCCCCACCCCACCGCCCGCTGCGGCGAACGACGACGCGAACGACGCCGCGAGCGCGGGAGCTACACCGCCGCTGGGAGTTACGCTGGCGCAGTTGCAGGGCATGGACGATCAGCAGCTTCATGACTTTCTCATCAAGGTGCAGAGCGTGGACATCCCCGCGTTTTTGAGCGATCACCACTTGCAGCGCATGGTCTACGCGCTCGGCATGAACGACAAGCCGGAGATCGTGTCGCAGAAGCAATTCGACTACGAGACTTCGTTCGCGGGAGGCCACACGGCGATCTACCGCACCGTCAACGATACCAGCGTCGGCGGCAACACCTTTACAGCCGACGATATTTGTGATATGCTTACAGACGGTGATCTGACATATCACGGCGCGGGCATGTACGGCGATGGTCTGTATTTCTCGGATAGTCTCAGCGGCTCGAAAGCCTACGGCTGGAACAATCCGCGCACCGTGGGCGCATACCTCAACAGCAAGGCGCGCCCGATTTCGTTCTCGAAGTTGCAGAAAGAGTATGATGCGTTTGTCAAGACGCATCCGCAGACCCGCAAGGCGCTGGGCTTTGCGAAGTCGCACGGCAGCGGCCACCACAACAGCTATGCACAGTTTGCGCTCATTCGCGGCTATAATGTCATCTACAACGCCCGAGGCGGCGAGAGGTATTATTCCGTGCTGGATCGAGGCGTGCTGTCGATGACCCGCAAGCGCTATTAAGGGAGGTTTGATTCATGGCGAGTCCCAAAGACATCAACGCGAAGCTGCGTGCTTTGACGCCCGAACAGGCGCGCGCTCTCTCCTCGCATCTGAACGATGCGTATGATCCGAAGAAGCGCAAGACCGCCACGAGCGCGGCAAAGAAGAAAACCGCGACGAAGAAGAAGTAACAAAAGGCGCTCTCCCCCTCCGGGAGAGCTTTTTCATGCTTGGATGGGCCGACTGACCGGGATAAAATTATGCAGCAGCCCGCAACTCTCGGCCCTTCAAGGCCCCTGTGCTTGCGCGCAGGGGTTATTTTGTGCGAAAGGAGGCGGCGGCGATGGCCGACAGGCCGCAAAATAAAAACCTTGTGCCCTTGAATGAGCGCACGCCCGAGGAGCGCGCGATCATTCAGTCGATGGGCGGCAAGGCGTGTCAGGAGAAGCGGCGACAGGCTAGAGCTGTCGCGGATTTGGCGCGCGCGTTCTCTGACCTCCCGATTTCGGATGGTCGCGTGCGCAATAAGCTCAAGCGCCTCGGCGTTGACCCGGACGACCTCAACAACAAGATGGCGATGGTCGTCGCGCTCGGCAAGCGCGCAATGGCGGGCGATGTGTTTGCCTTTGAGAAGTTCATGGAGCTGCTGGGCGAGGATGATGAGATCGCGCGCCACGACGCGCAGCAAATCATCATCAGCCTTGACCCGGATGGCGACGACGACCCCTCCCCCGACCCCGGCGCACCGCTGGGCGAAAGCGGCGAGGCTGGCGGCGCGGATGAGCCGGAGGCTACACAGGATGAGTGAGGTGCTGTTCGATGCGCTGTACGCGAGAAAAGTGTTCCGCGACGTGCATAACGCTTTCTGGCGCGGCAAGTATTCGGAGTATTGGCTGAAAGGCGGGCGCGGCTCGACAAAATCCTGCTTTATCTCGCTGGAGATCGTGGCCGGGATGATGGCCGACCCGCAGGCGAACGCGATTATATACCGCCGATTCGGAAACACGCTCAAGGATTCTGTATACAATCAGATGATTTGGGCAATCGACATGATGCAGCTCGATTACCTGTTCCGCACGAAGCTCTCCCCGCTGGAGATCATCAACCGCCGAACCGGGCAGCGCATCATGTTCCGAGGCACAGATGACCCGCAGAAATCGAAGTCGATCAAGCTGACGCGCGGCTACTTCAAATTTCTGTGGTTTGAGGAGCTTTCGGAGTTCCGAGGCATGGAGGACATCCGAACGATCCAGCAATCCATATTCCGAAATGTGGATCGGGCCTGCACGTTCTATTCGTACAACCCGCCCCGGAGCGCTCAGAATTGGGTGAACGCCGAGGCGCTTGTGCCCGTGCCGGGCCGCATGGTGCATCATAGCACCTATCTTGACGTGCCCCGCGAATGGCTAGGCGAGGCGTTCATCGCGGGCGCGGAGGCGCTGAAAGCGGTGAACGAGCGCGCCTATGAAAACGAGTACATGGGCGCTGTGACGGGCACGGGCGGGCAGGTATTCGACAATCTGGAGATCAGGGAGATCACCGACGCGGAGATCGAGACGATGGGCCGCTTCTACAACGGCCTCGACTTCGGATTCGCCACCGACCCCGACGCGCTCACGCGCTGGGCCTACGACCGCCGCGCCTGCCGTCTGTACGCAATCGCGGAGTTCTACGGCGTCCGCAACAATACCGACGTGCTGGCCGACCGGGTGAAGCACCTCGTCGGGCGCGAGCTCGTCTATTGTGACAGCGCGGAGCCCCGCATGATTAACGAGCTCAAGCGGCGCGGGATCAACGCGATCCCCGCGCGCAAGGGCCCCGGCAGCGTGGAGCACGGTATGCGATGGCTCCAAGACCTCGCCGCAATCGTGATTGACCCGAAGCGCACGCCGAACATCGCGCGCGAGTTCTCCGAGTATGAGTACGCGCAGGACAGGCTCGGGCAATTCCTCGCGGCCTACCCCGACCGCGACAATCACACGATAGACGCGACGCGCTACGGGATGGAGACCGAGGCGAATTTCCGCAAGGCCACCACGCGCTCGGACATCTACTGACGGAGGCAGCAATGATTATTAGACCGAAAAGCTACTTAAACGAGGATGGTATGCCGTCCGCGAAGATGGTTTTGAGCGTGCTCAAGGAACACCTCGCCAATTCCGAACGGCTGCACATGCTGGGCGACTACTATCGCGGGCGAACCGCGATCATGACCCGCACGCGCAGCGAGGGCCTGCCGAACAATCGCATGGCGCACGCCTACCCGCGCTATATCGTGTCGGTCACGTCCGGCTATCTGGTCGGTCAGCCCGTCGCGTACAGCACCTCCGAGGACAGCCCGACGCTCGACGCGATCCGGGACATCTTCAAGCGCGGCGCGGTCGCCTCTGTGGACACCGAGAACGCGCGCAACGCCGCAATCTACGGGCGCGGCATCGAGTACCTGCACAGCGATGAGGATAACCTGCCTCACGTTTCTGCGCTCGACCCGAAAGACGCCTTTGTGGTGTACGATGACAGCTATGACGTGACGCCCCTGTTCGGCATCTACTTCATCCGCAAGGTGGATGAGGAGGGCGCGCCGGACGGCTATCGCGTTTGGGTAATGACCGACAGGCAGATCGTCGAATATTCCTGCGACAGCTTGACGGACGGCGACCTCTCCGTAGTGGAGAGCAGCGAGCATTTCTTCAGCGGCGTTCCTCTGATCGAATACTGGAACGACGAGAACGAAATGGGCGACTTTGAATGGGTGATCCCGCAGATCGACGGCTACGATAAGCTGGAGAGCGACCGCCTCAATGACAAAGAGCAATGCGTCGATTCGATGCTGCTGCTCGTGGGCTGTACGCTCGAAACGGATGAGCGAGGGCGGCCACCGTGGAAGCAGCTTCGAGAGGACAAGGCGCTGTGTCTCCCCGACAATCAGGCGCACGCCGAATACCTGCGCAATGCGATGGACGAGACCGGGAATCAGATTCTCCGCAATAGCATCGTCGAGGACATCCACAAGCTCTCGATGGTTCCCGACCTCTCGGATGAGAATTTCGCCTCGAACGCTTCCGGCGTGGCGATGCGCTATAAGCTGTGGGGGCTGGAACAGCTCACCAATATCAAGGAGCAATGGTTTGTCGAAGGGCTGCGCTCCCGTCTCAAGCTGCTCATCAATTTCCTCACGCTGCGCGGCGGTGTGGCGCTGGACGTGGCCGACGTGAAGATCGAGTTCTCCCGCGCGCTCCCGACGAACATCGCGGAGATCGCGTCGATCATTTCCACGGTCAGCGGCGCGGGCGCAATGTCCACGCAGACGAAGGTTCAGACGCTCCACTCTGCGGATGAGTGGACGGATGACGACGTGGCCGATGAGGTCGCGCGGATCAAGGCCGAACAGATGACCGAGAACCCGATGATGCAGGTCGGGAACATGCTGCTCGGCGACACCGTGGAACAGCTCGCGCAGCAAGACGCGCAGGATCAAGTAAATGGCATCTAAAGCAAAGCGCGGGCGCGCCGCGAACGCCGTGAGCGCCGGGGAGAAGATCGCGGCGATCATGCACACCCGCGAGGCGCAGGTCATTGCGCTTTTGGCAGGCACGGTGCGGAGCTACACGAGGAGACAGCGATTGCGCGAGCTGCGTGAGGAGCAGGTGCGGCGGCGTTTGATTCGCCGCATCGCTGAGATCATGCAGCAGGCGCAGGTAGAAGCGCGGGAGACCGCGCTGCGCGAATTGGCTGCCGCCTACCGCGACACCGCCGCGCGCCTCGATCAGTACGCGAAAGAACTGGACTCCTACATGGAGCAGATCACGCGGGAGATCACCGACGCGATGAGCGAGAGCGCCCCTGTCCCTGTCCCCTCTCCGGGCGGTACAGACGGCTCGGGAGGCACGGGCGGGCCGCCGCCTATCGACGGCATCGACGACATCATGCAGCAGCTTGATGAGACGTGGAAGGTCGAGCTGCGGCACATGCGCCGGGACGTGGACGACGTGTATAGACAGGTCATCGAGGCGGCGCAGGAACGCCGCGCGGCGGCCTCTGCGCCCGCCCTGTCCGGCGTCAAAGATGCGCTCAATCATTTCGCCGACAAGGGCGTGACGGGCTTTGTAGACAGGGCGGGGCGGCATTGGGGCCTCGCTGAGTATACCGACATGGCGATGCGCACGGCGATCATGCGCGTCAACCTCAAGGCGACCGTGGACAAGATGCTGGAGCACAAATGGGATTTGTGTTTCGTCAACTCCCACATGGGCGCGTGCCCGAAGTGCCAGAAATGGCAGGGCGTTGT
Source organism: uncultured Clostridia bacterium (assembly GCA_947596085.1). Classification (GTDB taxonomy): domain Bacteria; phylum Bacillota; class Clostridia; order Christensenellales; family Aristaeellaceae; genus SFTH01. The sequence goes on from CANQEW010000001.1 coordinate 24,385, forward strand.
AATGTCGCTGACTGGACGGACGCCCGGCTATCCCACCTTACAACAGGCGATGGATGGGGGCCTGTTTCACCCGAACTGCGCCCACATCCTGCAAGTGTACATTCTCGGCGTCTCGCGGCTGCGCGACGGCGTGCCGGAAGGGTACACGGATGAAAAGAGCACGGAGCTGTACAAGGCGCGCCAGAAACAGCGCGCAATCGAGGTACAGATTCGCCGATGGAAGCGACGGCTCGCCGCTGCGATCAGCGACGACGACATCGCGCTCTGCAAAAAGAACATCGCAGCATGGCAGGCCGCCGCGCGTCAAAACGCGAAGGGCGACGTGCAGCGCCGATACGACCGCGAGCAGGTGCGCGTCGGCGACCCGACAAAGGTATGAGGCCGCGCCCTCGGAAGCGATCACTCCGAGGGTAGCGGCTTGATATATGGCTGCGCTTTGACAGCGCGGGCGCAGGCCATTACATAGCGCCGGATCACTCGACGGAGGATAAACGGAAAGGAGACATAACAACATGGGCGAAGAAACGAACGCGACGAGCATCAACACCACCCCGAACACCACTCAGGAAACGGGCACGACCGCGCAGGTGGAGAATCAGCCGGCTACACAGACGGAGGGCAACGCCCCCGGCCAGCAGACCACCCCTCCGCGCGACGAGCCGCGATTCACGCAGGCCGACGTTGATCGTGCCGTGGCGCAGCGTCTCGCTCGCGCACAGCGCGACGCGGAGCAGCGCATCAATGCGGCACGCGAGGAAGGCCGCAGCGAGGCCGAGAGACTGGCGCAGATGACCGAAGCGCAGCGCATCGAACACGAGCGCGAGCGCGCCGAGAACGCCGCACGGGAGCGCGAGACGCGACTGAGCGAGCGCGAGGCGGACATTACGCGCCGTGAGCTGCGCGCAGAGGCGATTGACACGCTCACCTCGCGCGGCCTCCCCCGCGAGCTGGAACAGCTTCTCAACTACCAGAACGCCGACGCTTGCTCTGCGAGCATCGACGCGATTGAGAGAGTGTTCCGCGCCGCCGTGCAGAAGGGCGTCGATGAGCGCATCAATCAGAGCAGGAATCCGCTCCCGCGTTCGGGCGGCGATGCGCAGGCCGCTCTCATGGAGCGCTTGCGCAAGGCTGCGGGTTTGCCCGGAGCCAACAAAAAGTGACAAAGAAAGGATGATTAACAATGCCGAACTCCATTTCTCTTTTCAAGGCTTACATTCCGATTCTCGATGAAGTTTACAAGCTCGCCGCCCTCACCTCTGTGCTGGACGGCGCGCCGGAGCTGGCCCGTCAGGGCAACAGCGCCAACGAGCTCATCATCCCCAAGATGAGCATGAGCGGCCTCGCCAACTACTCCCGCAACTCCGGCTATGTGGGCGGCGACGTGACCCTCACCAATGAGACGGTCAAGTGCAACTATGACCGCGGCCGCATGTTCATGGTGGACGCCCTCGACGATATGGAGACCGCCGCCCTCGCGTTCGGTCGCCTGTCCGGCGAGTTCATCCGCACCCGCGTTGTGCCGGAGCTGGATGCGTTCCGCTTCTCCACCTACGCCAGCAAGGCGGGCATCGGCAAGAAGGAGGGCACGCTGTCCACGGGCAAGAACGTGATCGAGGCGCTGCGCGCCGCGCACGCCGCGATGGACGAGGCCGAGGTTCCCGCCGAGGATCGCGTGCTGTTCATCACCTCCGCGCTCAAGGGCGCTGTGGATGATCTGGACACCACCGCCTCCCGCGCCGCGATGGATCTCGCCTCGCAGGTCATCGTCGTGCCGCAGGGCCGCTTCAAGACCGCGATCACCCTCAATGACGGCACTACGGGCGGTCAGGAGGATGGCGGCTATAAGACCGACGACGGTCAGGACATCAACTTCATGCTGATTCACCGCCCTGCCGTGATTCAGTACCAGAAGCACATCGTCCCGAAGGTCATCACCCCGGAGCAGAATCAGGACGCCGATGCGTGGAAGTTCGGCTATCGCACGGTCGGCATCGCCGAGGTGTACGAGAACAAGGTCGCGGGCATCTACTGCCACAGCGTCGCCGCCGCTTGATCGGCTTGATTCATGGCTGCGCTTGACAGTCGGCTGCTCGACTGTGAGACGATGGCGAACATCGCCGAGAACTTCAACCGCGTCCTCGCTATGATCGAGGGCGCGGGTGGAGACACCGGGGACATTGAGAGCCGTCTGAAAACGGTCGAGGATGAACAAAAGACGCTGGCGAAGCAGAGCGAGGTTTCGTCTCTGCAATCCACCGTCGAGGGCGTGAGCTCGTCCGTTTCTGGCCTTGAGAGTCAGGTGCAGGGCTTGAGCACGTCTGTTTCCGGCCTCGAAAGCCGAGTCGAGGCGCTGGAAAACCCGGAATAGAGGAGTGACGAAGCATGGATGACCGGGAACGAGTCGAGGAGAGACTGAAAGCATACATTCACCCGAATCTCGCCGAGACCCTAGAGCAGCAGGCCGCATTTGACGATGCGGTGGATGCGCAGGTCGAGTTTGAGGCTACACAGGCGAAGGCGCTCGGCGACGTCCCCGGCAACGTGCAGAGCTTTTCCGTGGGAAACTACTCCGTCACAAAAGCGGAGGCCGAGGGCGCGTCGTACACGCGGGCCACAATTTGCCCCGCTGCGTGGGCGATCCTGTTCAATGCCGGGCTGCTGCGGCGCTCTTTGCCCATTGCGAGGAGGCTGTGACATGCTCGGATTGAACGAGACCGCCACTCTGTACAAGCGCATGGGGCAGAGCGGCGGCAAGCCTGCCTACTCCGAGGAGGGCGTGGAATTTGCCTGCCGCAGCGAGCCCGCGCAAGCGTGGACACCATCGGGCAACAGCGTGGAGAGGAGCGCAGACACGCGCATATTCGCGCTGCCCAGCATCCCCGCGAGCCCCGGAGATCGGATTGTTTTCGACGACGACAGCCGCGTGATCGTTTCTGAGGTTCAGAAGATGCGCGGCTTCGCCGCCGTACACCATCTTGAAATATTGGCAAAAACGGAGTGATGCAGAATGGCCGCACACATCAAAGACCTAGGATCGTTTCGGTACAAGGTCAATCTGGACGTGCAAGCGCTGGCGAGTCAGGCGAGAGCCGCACGCGACAGCGCCGTGCTGCTGCTGGGCGAGAATATCCGTCAGAGATCAACCGCGATTGCGCCTCTGCGCGAGGGCACGCTGACCGCGGGCGCAGAGGTGCGCCCGAAGGGAGACGGAAAGGCCGAGATCGGTTACTACGGCGTGATTTATGCCAACTACCAGCATGAGGGCGTTGACTTCAATCACCCGAACGGCAGACAGGCGAAATACCTTGAATCCGTGGTAAACGATGCAGAGACGCAGCAGGCCGCAGAAACCATTTTTGCCAATGAGCTGCGGGCGCAGATTGGAGGCTGATAAAATGCCCGATTGGAAACAGGAACTTGTAACCCTGCTTGATTCCCTCACCTACCTTGACCGCTTCGCCGGATGCTCCGACCTGTTTTTCAGGCAGGTGCTCACGCAGAAGATCAAGGCGCTTCAAGCGTCGGGTTACATCGAAATGCTGCGCGCAGACGCGGCAAAGCCGACCACCAGTAAAGCAAAAAGAAAGGATGAGGAAAAATGAGAAAGTCTGGATGCCCCTTCACCGTGAAGGACTATTCCATCAAGATCGTGAACAACGTCACCGACGACAAGGTTCCCGTCAAGGGCCTGTCCGAAATGTCGGTCGATGTCGAGTCGGAGACCGAGGACGGCAAGAGCGGCGATGCGACGTGGGCTGAGAGCTTCATCAAGGGCCGCAGCGTGGCGGGCTCTATCACGGGCCGCCCCATCTACGACCGCACCACGGGCGCGCGCGATCCCGGTCAGAATCTCATGCACAAGGCCGCGATGAACGACGGCGGCTGTGACAACGATCAGACGATCATCGTCGCGGACGCGATCGGTCGCGCAATCGAGTACGATTGCGTCGTCACGAAGGAGTCCATGTCTGCGGACGAGGACGGCGAGGAGATTTCGTGGGACTGGGAGGGCGTCGGCCAGCCGCGTGAGCTGGACTACGTTCAGGTGTCGAACGTCGCCTACGAGGGCGGCGAGAGCACCAGCGTGAACGTCGGCGAGACCGCCGAGGTCAAGGTCAAGTTCACCCCGGAGAACGCGAGCAATCAGCGGTTCAGCTACTTCATCGAGGATGAGAGCGTGGCCGTGATGAACGCTATCGACGGCCCGAACCTGTCCATCAAGGGCGTGAGCGAGGGCGAAACCAAGCTCACGATCAAGTCGATGAACAACAACAAGACCGCCCAGCTCACGATCACCGTCAGCAACCCTTGACACCCCCCGCCGCGTCGCCTGAGAGCGACGGGGGCACAGCCTATGACATGCCGGTGAGCTCGCTGCAAACCGGCATCGTCATCAAGGGCGGTAAAATCTCGGGCACGCTACCCTATGTCCCGTCATTTCCGGGATTTTCCTCGGATGTGAGCGAGCAGGAGGGGAATTTCCTCGCGCTGAAGGTCAGCGGGCCGGATGGCGCGACGCTGTATCATGAACTGATCGGCGCAGAGAAAACCCCCGGCAAACGCAAATTCGAGGGCGACGACCGTCAGCTCGTCGTGCGCGTCGCCAATAAGGAGACGCAGAAAATCAAATTGACCGCCGAGAAGGGCGCTCAATCCTCGGAAGTGACCTATGACCTGTCCGGGCTGACGCTGGGCGAACAGGGCTAACCACACGGGGGCGGCTGCTGCCGTCCCCTTTTCTCTTTATGCCTTGAGCATAGCTCGGATAAGCACGATATGCACCTCCACGTCCGGGCGGCCCCTGCCCGCCTCTGCGGGTGATATAAGGGGCCTATTTTCTACACGATTTGAAAGGGAGGCCACATGACGATCATTGAACAGATGGCTCGTGCGCTCGCCGCGAGGTTGAACCTGCAATTCGAGGGCGCAGGGCCGGGGCCTGCCGTTTTCTTCGGCTACCTCCCCGCCGAACCTGTCAAGGCCGTGTGCGTGTATGCGAATGACTTGCGCGCGCCCGGCGATTTGGACGGCGTGCGCGTGCAGGTCGTGATTCGTTCAGACTCCGATGGAGCGTGGCCGCTGGAAATGGCGATGCAGATTATCAAGTATCTGGACGACCGCCGCGACACGCTTTTCGTAGCCGATGGACAGTACATCAACAGGATCGAGACCGAAAAGGGGTTTGAGTTCGCGGGCTTCAACGCGAACAACACGCAGCTTTATACTGCGAATTTCCGCATCTATGCGTGCGGATGCTGATTTTTGAAAGGAGAAATTCAAATGGCAGGTGTGAAAGACTTCGACAGATTCATTTCTGAACGCGAGGATAAGAAGATGACCGTCCGCGTGTTCGGGCGGGAGTGCAAGGTTCCCTCCGAGCTGCCGTGGCACTACGTCATGAAGGTTGAGGCGCTGCTACACAAGGGCGTGACGATCCCCGGCGAGGAGAACTTCAAGCTGCTCAAGCAGATGTTCTCCGATGAGGATTACAAGTATATCACGGAGCACCCGGATTTCAGGCCGTCCTATGTGTGGGAGCTGATCGCTTTCACGTGGCTGCGCCAGAATGAGGACGAAAAGCCCGCGCAGAAGGTTCACGAGTTCCGCACCGAGGACGACATGCGGATCGACAAAACGAGGGGCGGGAGCGGCGAAAAAAAAGAGTAGTCAGTCCCGTTGTTTTGTTCGCTTGCATCGAGGCTGATTTTCACCGCGAATATAACATTGACCTGCTCACCTCTGATATGAGCTGGCGCAAGTTTCAGGTGCTTTATTATGGCCTCTCGCCTCGCTCTGCGGTCTATCGGAATTACGCAAAGATCGCAAAAAAGGAAGGTGTAAAGAGCGAGGCGGTAGAAAAGAACGCATGGGACACCTTTACGCATTTGAGCAAGCCGAAAGGTTGACAGCCCGCCGAAGCCGTGCTATGATGCAGTCAAAACACGGATGCGGAGGGATGAGCATGAAGCGGTTTGTGTGCTGCGTGATAGCGTTGATCCTGCTGTTCGCATGGGCGGCGCAGGCCGAGGATTTCGACATTTCCGACCTGTCGCTGCCGGAGCTGCGCGCATTGAGAGATCGGATTGACGCGCGGATTTCCGAGCTCGACGGAGCAGATGTGGACGATGTGCTGTACCTTTACGACGCGCCCCACGAAACGCTGTCCCAAGCGACGGGAGGCGATCTAAAGCGCGTGGATCGTGCGCGCGCATTGGACGGCACTTTCTACGAGAGGGTCATTACACAAAGCGACACCGATTATTTGTACATCGAGAAATACGAGCTCGACGGGGCATATTCACGGCTGACCGGGTTCGGGTTTTGGGGCTACGTCGATCCTACCGTTGCCTCCTACCCCGAGATAGAGATATACGGCGACGACAATCTGCTGTACTCCGAGAGGTTCTACACGGAGGACGCGGACGAGACGCTGCACAATATCGACGTTGACGTGTCCGGCTTTGAGTATGTGACGCTATCGTACCGCGCAAACGCGCAGGGGTTCTACCTCGCGGATATGCGGTTTACGAAATGAGCTCGAAACCACCACAATAAAAGACTGTCCGAAAGGGCAGTTTTTTATTTGCGAAAAGGGGGGTCTTTATGGCAGAAGCGGGTTCCGTTTACGCGGAGGCTGAACTTAATATTGACAAATTTCTAGCCGCAAGCGCACAGCTTGAGAGCGAGGGATCGAAGATCGCGGGGGCGATGGATCAATGCGCGACGGGTGTTGAAAAAGCGCAGGATAGCCTCGAAGCCCTCGGGACGAATGTCAGCGCGGTTCAGTCGCAGATGTCCGCTGCCGCCGCGAGCTTCGATCAGAGCGCGTCGTCCCTTGACGCGCTGCAAGCCGCCCTCGACGCTGCCCGGCTGAAATCTGACGGTCTGGCCGCCGCCTACGAGCAGGCCGTCGCAAAGTTCGGCGAGGGGTCGTCTCAGGCCGAGGCCGCCGCGAGCGCGTTCGACTCCAACATGAACGTGATCGAGGGTCTGGAGCAGCAGATGGCCTCCGCACAGGAGGGGGCCGCTGCCCTCGGCACGCAGCTCGCGGATGTCAACAATGCGATGGGCGCAGACTCTCCCCTGCCCGCCGCGATGGAGCAGGCCGCCGCGAGCGCCGAATCCGCCTCCGCATCGGTCGCGGAGTTCGGGAGCGCGGCGGCGGCTGCCGAGAGCTCCGCTTCGGGGCTGGCGGGCGCTGCCTCGGAGATCGGGAGCGAGGGCGCGCAGATTGCAAGCGCGATGTCGCAGGCCGCAGCGGGTTCCGAACAGGCGAACGGGGCACTCAGCGAGCTCGCGCTGTCCCTCGAATCTGCCCGCGCGACAATGGCCGCCGCGCAGCTCACATTCGAGCAGAGCGAGGCGTCCCTTTCGGCGATGCAGGCCGCAGTCGATGAGGCCCGCGCGAAAACCGAGGAGCTGGGCGAAGCCTATGAGAAGGTCGTCGCCCGGTTCGGCAAGGGTAGCCTCCCGGAGTTTGAGGTCGCAAAAGAATTTGATGAAGCGCTCAACGCGCAGGAAGCGCTCGAAGCGCAGATGGAAAAGCAGCAGGTCACGGTCAAAAAGAACGAGGCTGCTTTCAAAAAGGCTGCCGCTGCGGTCAGCAAGTACGAGAACAAGCTGGCCGATGCAGAGAGCACGGTCGCGGGCCTTGACGCGCAGATGGAGGGGCTGAACGGAAAGCTCCAGCCCGACGCGATGAATGGCTACGGAGAGGCCGCTGTCGCCGCCTCCGAGAGCGCCGGGGAGATGTCGGGCGTGCTGGGCAACATGCTCACGCGCACGGCCTCCAGCGCCGCTCGTAGCCTCGGCACGCTCACCGCAAAGACCCTCGGCTTTGATACCTCCTCCGCAACGGGCGTCATGGCCGCGCGCGGTATCTCCACCGGGCTGCGGCAGATCGTGCAGTCGGCGGGCGCGGCTACACTCGCGCATGTGGCGCTGGGCGCGGCTGTCGCCTACGGCGCTTATAAACTGTACGACTACGCCTCCGGCGCGGCGGCTGCCCGCGAATCGCTGGAGAATCTGGTCGAGGTCGCAAAGCAATGGGAAGAAACGAACATCACGACCTCGTTCGAGAAATCCGAGGGGCTGAAAGCCTACGGCCTCTCTGCGGATGACTTCGGCCCGAAAAATAATCCGAATGGTGATTGGGTCGCCGACACGATCAAGACGTGGACAGACGGCGCGAAAGAGACCGACGAAATCCTCAAGGCCACCGTGGAGGGGTTCACCTCCGGCTCGAAGGAAATCAAGTCGTCCCTGTCTGATCTCCAGACTACGGCGGCGGCTGCGGGCGTGGATGACGTGCTCGGTCTGGACGCGGATATTCAACGCCTCGACGAGATCGACGCCTCCGTGGAGAAGCTGCTGAAAAAGCGGCAGAATGGCTATCTGACGGAGGATGAAAAGGGACAGCTTCAATCCCTCTATGATGAGCGCGAATCCATCGCTCTGAAATACCATCTTGTGCCGGACGGCACATCGGGCTATGACGAGATCGTGCAAAACGCGGAGGCCGCCCTGCGGCGCGGTGCAAGCGAATCGACCGTGTGGGCCGACGCCTACGCCGCTGCCTCGCAGGGGCAGGCTGCTTTCATCGACAATCTGAACGCCGAATACGACGCGCGCTATAAGGTCATCGACCTCATGGAAGAAGGAGCGGAGAAGCAGGCGGCGCTCGCAGGCCTCGACACGTGGTATAACGAGCAAAACACAGCGGGTATCGAGGCGTACAGAAACGCGCTCCAGTCGGTCGCAACAGAGCTGACGGGCGCGTTCGAGGAGAACGGCACATACGCCGACACCACCGCGCAGCTTGCGACCGCCGTTGACGCGATGAACGCGGCGGCGGCTGATCCGTCCCCCGAGAACATGCAGGCGTTCACCGACGCGCTGGCCGATCTGGACGAGACGCAGGTCGTAGAAATGGCCGCATCCCTCACAGCGATGCAGGCGGCGGGCGTGGAAATGAGCGCCGGCATGACGACCGCCCTAGAGAGCATCGAGGCGCTGAAAGGCGCTGCAAGTGCAGATTCTTTCAAGGGCATGGAGGACTTGTTCACCTCGCTCAATTCCATGTTCGGCGAAAACCTCGACAATGAGGTGCATGAGCTCAATATCTCGCTGAACACCGAAAACCTCAATACCGTTTACGACGCATGGGCGGCGGGCGAGCACGCACCCATCAACGCCAGCATCGAGCCCGAGGATATTGATGCCTCGACCATTACCATTTCGGGCACGGTCGGGCTGAATGGCGAAGTGCTCACGGTCACGACGAAGCTGGGGAACAGCTACACAATCGAGGGGTTCACGGTGGGCGTGGACGGCCAGCTCACAGGCGTCAATCCCAAGACCGGGCAGACGTACACCGTCGAGGGCTTGAAGGTGGACGTGGACGGCCAGCTCTCGGTCGTCAATCCCAAGACCGGGCAGACCTACAAGGTCACGGGCGTAAAGGCCGGAGTCGATGGCGAACTGCTCACCGTCACGGGCGCGGATGGCGTCACGTACACGGTCAGCGGCGTAAAGGCCGGAGTTGATGGCGAGGTCGTCAACGTGACGCTCGCGGAGGGCTTTGAGGCTCCGAAGATCGAAGTCGAGGCCACCGTTACGAAGCTCAACTTCGAGGAGGGCAAGTTCTCCAACTCCGCAAACCCGCAGCTCGATTACAACACGGGCGCGGCGGGTGCAAACGCTGGAGACTCGACCGGGAAATGGTATGATTTCCTGCACCTCACTACCTCGGATGTGCAGGTGCTCAACGATTACGCGCAGGCGATCCGAAATTACAACGCAGCGCAGGCAGCCGGGGACACGTCGGGAATGGCCGAAGCGTCCGCGCAGGTCGATCAATTCGGCAATTCGCTGTATGGTTTCTTGAGCGTGGGCGATGGGTTTGCGAACATGGCTATGATGGTCGCAAACGGCCTGCAACTCATGGCGCAGGGCGACCTCGACCCCACGCAGACGCAAGAGCTGCTGAACACGATTACGAACCTGCAAACCGTCGCCGAGAATATCGACTACGCAAGCATGGCCGCGCCGATTTCTGAGGGGCTGGCCGAGGCGTTTTCCAGCGAGGATTTGAGCATCGGCTGGGAAAATGTTGACATGTCGAACCTCGGCTCCACGCTCGAATCTGCGGTCGCAGCCGTGGACTTCACGGGCGCAGGCCAGAGCGCGGGCGAGGGCGTCGGTCAGGGCCTTGCCGCGACGGACATCAGCGGCGACGCGCAGACCTTTGTCACCGCCGCACGTGAGGCTGTGGGCGCGGCAGAGGGCGAGGGCAGCCCGGCAGCGCTGTTCATGCCCGCAGGTCAGAGCGCAGGCGAGGGCTTCGGACAGGGCTTGTCTACAACGGACGTAAGCGCCTCCGCGCAGACCTTTATCACGTCGGTACTGGCGGCGCTCACCACGAGCGCGTCTACGGGCTTTGACACGGCGGGTCAGACCATTGCGCAGGGCATCGCTGCGGGCTTCGCGTCCGGCCTCGGCTCCGGGGCAGGGGCGGCGTCTGCGAGCGCGCAGAGCCTCGTGAGCGCCGTGACATCGGCTCTCGACACCGCGAGCGCGGACGCTACCACGCCCGGCACTTCCCTCGCGTCGAACTTTGCGGGCGGTATTTCTGCGGGCGCTGGGACGGCCTCGGCGAACGCCTCCAGCATGGCCTCCGCCGCCGTGAGCGCCGCCAGCAGCGGCATGAGCGGCGCGTCGTCCATCGGTCGCAACTTCGCCTCCGGCCTCGCGTCGGGCATCAGCGCTGGGCGCAGCGCCGTGGTTTCGGCGGCGGCGAGCATCGCACGAGCGGCGGCAGCGGCAGCACGCTCCGCGCTGGCGATTCACTCTCCGTCGAAAGTGACCGAGGAAATGGGCGAATACTTTGACCTCGGTTTCATCCGAGGCGTGGATCGCATCGCCCCGGATATTCGGGACAGCATCGAGGACGCGCTGTATATCGAGCCGCCTGCGGGTGCGGCATCCACGATCTTCTCGCCGAGGATCGAAGCTACACCCACGGTAAGCGTGAAGGGCCAGAGCATTGACTATGAGCGCATGGGCAGGGCGATGGCCGAAGCGATGCAGAATCAGCGGACGACTCTCATGATGGACAGTCAGAAAGTCGCGGAGATCGCGGAGACCAGCATCGCCCGGACGCAAGCCGAACGAAATAGGCGCATTGCAATGGGTTACGGCAAAATCTAAAGCACCGAAAAGGAGGTGCAATTACATTCGCCATTACGATTTATCCACAGGATTGCACCGACTTTTCCACGAACGGCCTCGGACTACTCACGCCCCTGTCATGCACCGTCTCTGAGGAAACGTGCGGCAGGTTTGAGCTGGAGCTGGAGCACCCCATAGACGGCACGCTGCGCTGGGCGCTGCTTGCCGTGGGGTGCATCCTCAAAGCGCCCGTCCCTACCCGCGAATCGCCGCTGTATGAGGAGATCGAGGACGTGTACAGCGACCTGCCCGTGCAGATCACGCGGAACGTCTGGCAGGTCTCGGGCACGACCGTAGGACTGTATATGCGCTCCGGGCCCGGCACGCGATATAAGAATTACGGCTACCTCCGAGACGGCGCAAAGGTCAATGAGATCGGGCGCAGGACGGTTGACGGGCGCGTATGGCTCAATGTCATCGTGCAAAAAGGCGGGCGCAAGTGCTGGATGAGTACAAAGTATCTCCGGCAGGTCGGCACAGTCACCGAAACGATAAAGCAAGGCGTGATCGTCGGGCAGCGGAGTATTGTCTACGAGCAGAGCCGGGATCAGTTCTTTCGCATCTACTCCGTGGAGCGCGACGCAAAGGCCCGCACGGTTTCGGTTAAAGCAACGCATGTTTTTTACGACCTCTGCGGCGATTTGGTGAACGGTGCGTATGAGGTCGAGAAAAAGACCGCCGCCGACGCGGTGCTGCGCAACATCTTCGGAAAGCTCACGGCAGACATGGGTTTCGAGCTGCACATCGCCGCAGGCGTAGACAAAAAGATCAAGGGTGATTTCGGCTGGAAAAACCCGGTCGAATGTATGCTCGATCCCGATGACGGCGTGCTCTCGCTGGCGGGTGCGCTGCTTGTGCGGGACAATTACGACATATACGTGCTCCCCGACGTGATCCGGGACAGCGGCGTTACAATTCGCAGAGGAAAGAATCTTAAAGGTGTGACCGTAACGGAGGACGCCGCAGGCGTCGTCACGCGGATCATACCTTGCGGAAAGTCAAAGAAGGGCGACGACCTTTTTCTGTCCGGGACGCGCTGGATCGACTCGCCGCGCATCAATGACTACCCCACGCCGCACACAAAGAAGATCGACTATGACGTGAAAGTGGTGGATAAGGACGCCGACAATGAGACGACGTTCTCCAACGCCACCGCCGCCCGGTCGCGGCTCCGAGAGTTGGCCGAAGCTGATTTCGCAGAAAACGGCCTCGACCTCCCGAGCTACGGCATGGACGTGGACTTTGTGCTGCTCCAGAATACGGAGGAGTATCAAAACTACGCATCCCTGCAAGCGGTATACCTGAATGACACCGTGACGGTGATCGACAGCCTGATCGGGCTGACGGCGAAGCTGCGGGTGACTGGCTACACGTGGGACGCGATGCGGGAGCAGTACGAGAGCGTCACGCTGGGCGACATTTCGAGCCTCAGTCAGACCGTCTACTCGTACAACCTCCCCACGGGCGGGGTCTCCGGCACAAAGCTCGCGCCGGGCAGCACGCCGGGGACGGTGCTGCGCAACGCGACAATCGAATATGCGAAAATCACGGCGGCGGCGATTGAACAGCTCACCGCCGACTCCATCGCGGCGATGACGGCAAAGATACAAGAGATCGTGTCTCACAGCCTCACAACGGATGAGCTGTACGCAGCGCTGGCGGCGCTGAACAAGGCCGTCATCGAGCACGCGGATATTCAATGGGCCGACATCGAAACGCTCAAGGCAGCGGTTGCCGCGCTCGCACAGGCGAACATTGGCACGGCTGACATCGGCTGGGCGCAGATCAAAGACCTCATTACGGGCGCGGCCATCTTCACCGAGGGCGTGGGCGGCAAACTCATGATCTCCCGGCTGGCCGTAACCGAGGCGAACATGGTCTCGCTCACCACGGGCGAGCTGATCGTGAAAGGTGCTGACGGGTGTTTCTACTCCGTCACGGTGGACGCCGAGGGCAACATTCAAACCGAGCTCAAGCAAATCGACAATGGCGATGTCACGGATTTCTCCATCGACGCGGGCGAAAAACTGATCGAGGGCAGCGTGACGGCGGCCTGTCTGAACGCCACGGACATCTTCGCCAACAACGCGACGATTCAACGGCTGATCGCCGCGCATTTGGACGTTGACGCGCTCTTTGCGCGAGAGGCGTTCCTTGCCCTTCTGCGCACGTCGAAGATCATAGGCGACAAATCCCTCACGATCCTCACGCAAGAGCTGGAGGAGACGCGCAGCACGCTCTCGCGGTGGTTTACGTTTGACAATGAGCAGGGCTTCGTCGTACAAAAACCTGCCTATGTGGACGAGCACGGCACAGAGCACGCGGCGAGCATCTGGCGCACGGTCATGGACGAAATCGGCTATCACATCTATCGCGCCGACCTCGCCGAACCCGTTGGATCGTTCTTTCGAGACCGACAAAAGACCCACGGCGTCCAGATTGGCGACATGCTCGTAAAGGCGACCGGGACAGGCGGCTGGGTGTGGACAGACGCAGAATGAGAGGCGCGGCATGAAACTGACCTTAATCTCAATCAGCAAGCAGTGCTTTTCTGTGGGCGAGGTCGTGTCGGTTTCTGCAAAGGTCACGATGGGATCGTCCGAAACAACGAGCGGCGCGGTCGATTTCGCAATCGGAAATATCGTCGATATAGACAGCGACGGGCAGATACTCCGCAGCGCGTGGATCATGAAAACGTTCACGGGCGTAAAGATCGCCAAAGGAGCCTCAAAGACCTTTACCTTCGATTTCACCGTTCAAACGATGAAATCCTACGCTAAAGGCGAGCCGACGTTCTCCGTAGCGCTCGAAGTTTCTGCCGATTACAGCGACGGATTCCGAACCGCCGTTGTGAAATCCGTGGCGACGTACATCGTCGAGCGGGTTGATCCCGTGATAAACGGGACAGCGTTCACGGATGCGCACGCCCTCAACCCCCTCGGGCACTTCGGGGCGTTCGTCCAAAACCGCAGCATCCCGCAACTGACGGCGACGTACACACTCGACGCGCAAGACCCGTGGCTCACAGCTACACACGAGCTGGAGCTGGCGATGCCGGACGGATCGCGGCAGACGTACACGCCCATAAATGGCGCGTGTTCCCTGCCCAAGCCCGCCTTGCCGGGCCGGTATGATTGGACATACAAGCTCACGGACAGCACCGGGCGCAGCGCGTCAACGTCCGGCAGCTTCACCGTTCTCGCGTACAGCCCGCCCACGCTCGACGCGCTGACCGTGGAACGCTATTCCTCCGGCGTGGATGACGAGGGCAGGCCCGTATACGCCCCTGCGGATGACGGCGAGAGCCTATGGTACACCATCGACGCGACCGTGGCCTCCGTGGGCGGCAAAAACGGCTGGAAGATCACGCGGCTGCGGGACGACACCGCCGCGACGCGGACGCTGCTCACGGGCGCAGACGGCGCTCACATCGCCCGCATAAATGACCGCTCGCTGGACACCGAGACCTATTCGCCCCTCAACAATATCGGCGTTCACGTGATCCTGTCGGACTTCTTCGAGACCGTCGAGCGCTTTGTGGTAATCCCCAAAGCGGGCGGCTGGCTGAACGTCGAGAAGCACGGCGTCGCGGTCGGACAGCGCAGCAACGGCACGCCGGAGGATAAGCGTTTTGAGGTCGCGCCGGAATACCGAAGCCTGTTCTATGGCGGCATTGAGGGCGTCACGAACTACGCCGAGGGCGAGATTCCCACGGGCGGGCATTGGATCGACGGCAGGCCCATCTATCGCTTTTTGTGGATCGGTGCGACCTCATTGAGCAATAAGCAGGGTTTGGTGTGCAGCTTGCCCGTCACGCCGGAGATCATATTGTCGCTGCGGGTCATGGTCGAGGCGAGCGGAGGCGGCGGCTGGAGACCCATCCCGAATAACTACTACGGCGGCAGCGCGTGGAATTGTAACGTCTACAACGCAGGCGCAGGCGTATATCTCGGCTTTGGCTCCTCATGGAAGGGATCGAGGCGAATAATTGTCATAGCCGAGTACGTGAAGCCGTGACGCCTCAATATCCCGGCAACAGGGCCGCGCACAGCGCGGCCTTTTGCAATACATCCTTTTGAAAAGGAGTGATTTTATGGCGGTAAAGGTCGGCAGCGCCCGCATCGACGAGCGCGGAAGAATCTCGGGCGGCAAAGCCGGGGATCAGACCGGGAACGAAGTTTCGACGCAGAGCTGGTATCCCCATAGCAAGGGCTGGCGAACGTTCAGAGCGCGCGATCCTGCCAAAGCGGAGAAGATCGCGGAGTGCATGGAGTGGGCGTGTGCGAGCCCGCTCGTGGGCTACGACCAGAATCAGAACACGACCCTGTTCACGGCGCTCAAGGCCATCGGGTTCAAGCTGAAAGAGCTGGCGAAAAAGGTCGAGACGGATTGCGCGCGGCTCGTGCGCGTCTGCGCCACCTACGCCGGGGCCACCGTAAAGGACTTTAGCACGGCGACCGAAGCCGCCGCGCTGCTGGCGTCGGGCGAGTTCGTGGAATTGAAGGGCGACAAGTACAACAAGCGCTCCGACTACCTCTGTCGCGGTGACATTCAAGTGACCAAGACAAAGGGGCACACCATCGTCATACTCTCCAACGGCAGCAAAGCGGAGGGCTGGGGTAACATTGCCCCGCCCGTCGTGTACAGCCTCGGCGACCGCATCCTGCGCAATGGCATGGAGGGCGACGACGTGAAGGAGCTGCAAACGCAGCTCATCCAGCTCGGATATTCTTGCGGCAGCTATGGCGTCGATGGTGAGTTCGGCGACGCTACGGAGCTGGCCGTGCAGAAATTCCAGCAGGAGAACGGCTGCGAAGTTGACGGCGAGGTGGGCCCGGAGACCATCGCCGCGCTGGAGAAGGCGCTGGGCGACGACGATGTGGACGGCTACACGGTGACGATCATGGGCGGTGACTGCTTTGTGCGTTCCGCTCCGAACACCTCCGGGAGCATCTACGGCGTCGCCCGCGAGGGCGAGGTCTACCCCTACGGCGGGCAGCGCAGCGCGGACGGTTGGCTGCTGATTGAGTACAAGTCGCTCAAGGCTTGGGTCTCCGGCAAGTACGGGAGGCTGGCATGAGCATCGGCGAGATTTTAGGCGGCATCACGATTCAGGACGCCGCCGCTGGACTTGTCGCCATCGCTGCGGGAATCGTAGCGATCAGCAACGCATGGAAGCTGATTCAGAAACACCTCCACCCGGAATCGGATTTGCGTCCGAGGGTGGATCGACACGACGAGCTGCTGGACAGCGATAACCGCCGCCTGCGGACGCTGGAGGACAATCAACGCGAAATGCAAAAGGGAATTTCCGTGCTCTGTCAAGCGCAGATCGCCCAGTTCGATCACGAACTCAGCGGGAACGACACCGACCACCTCCGGGCAGCCCGCGACAATCTCAATACCTACCTCACGAACCGATAGGCTCGACCCTGTGACTCTGCCCTGCGTTCTTCCCGGCTCCGCGTAGGATGGAATAAATTTAGAAGAAAGGAAATCTCCTGTGTTTGTTTGGCGCGAGTGAACCGGGGTCTAGCAAATGACCGGCAAATGACCGGCAAATGACCGGCAAATGACCGGCAAGAAAGGAGTGAATTGTATGCCCTACTTCATCAAGGCGGCGCTCATCCGCGCGCTCCGCACACTCTGCCAGACGGCGGTCGCCACCATCGGCAGCACGGCCCTAATCAGCGAGGTTGATTGGGCGATGGTCGCAAGCGCCTCCGCGCTCGCGGCGATCCTCTCCCTGCTGACGAGCTTCGCCACGGGTCTGCCCGAGGTGAACAACAGCGACCCGCCCGACGACGATGATGACATCGACGCGGCAGGCTAATATGTGGACGCGGCCTCCGGCGTAAAGCCGGAGGCCCTTTTTTTGTACCTCTAGGGTGTAATATTAGGTGTAATAAAGGTGTAATTTTGGACTTTTTCAATATTACATATTACAAAAAACGTAATAATGTAAGGTTTTGTAATTTTGGAATATTACACCGAAAACCGCTGGAGCGCAATGGTTTTGAATACTTTGTAATTTGTAATATTGATTTTCTAATAGACCCTTATAGAATAGGAAAACAGTATAAAGAATAGTACGAAAATAGCTGATTTCGTGCCCCACTATACGCGCGCGTGCGCGCGACATTACACCCTCTCGAAAAAAAATTATAAATTTTGTACTTAAACCCCTTGACAAGTTCAAATAATGGTACTATAATTATACCTGCAAGGGCAAGAAAAACATAGTTCTTGTACCAAAACAAAAGGAGGAGACCACAATGGCACACATCAACAACAAGATTCTGGAGAGGCTGAACACCACCGACCCCGAGACGCTGTCGAAGCTCTACAACGCCATGCTCGACGATTTGATCGAGCGCCGCAAGCCCCGCGACATTGACCTGTTCAGGCACTACATGACGCTGCGGGCGTTGGATCACGAGAGCGTTCCGAACGCGGTCAGGGACTTCACCGAGATCGCGCACGATGCGTTCTCCGACTACCACGCCGAGCGCGCGAAGGGCGCACGCTTGGAGGAGGGCAAGGTGGTATACCCGGCAGCCGCGCCCGACGATGACGACGCCGACGATGATGAGGAGTGCGACACCGACACCACCGCCGACGCTGACGAAGAATAACTGACCGATGCCCGCCCGTGGGCATTGTACGCGGGCATGGAGGAGCGCATGAAAAAGTACATCGTGACCTACGTCATCAAACGAAACCACGGGGAACATGTCCGCGAAAAGCAAATCGAAGCCCACAACACGAAGGAAGCCCGCGAGCGCTTCGATGCTTGGTACGATGACAAGCGCACGACCCACCGCCTCATGGGGCTGCCGGAACCGCCGCACCCGTTCCACATCGCCGTCCGGCTGGCCCGGGACTAGCACACACCGCCCGCCCGTGGGCATTGTACGCGGGCAACTACAAAGGGAGGGAATCACAATGACGAAGGAAAAATTCATCCGGCTTACGTTCATCTTCAACCACAGGGCCCCGAAACTGGACTGGTCGAAGCAGAAGCACGAGGTTCGCGCGCTGCTGGCCGAGAAGGTAGATCGCCTCCAGCGCAACTACCACGAGGGCTGGCACATCGCCCACGACGAGGGCGACAGGGTGCAGACCCGCTACCGCGTCATTGACGACATCGGATGGACTGACGACGAGCTCACCACCATCTGCAAGCGGCTCCGGCAGGCGGTGGTCGCCCTCCCTGCGGGGGACGGGTACACGAGGGGCGTACAGTACAAGCGCACGGCGAACGGCATCCTGCTGGTGCATACGCTGGGCGTCTGGGAAAGCTGAGGAGGTGCAGCATGAATACGAAAGAGAGGCTGGAAGTCATGAAGCAGGTCAACGCCGCGAACGAGCAGCACGTCGCCGACTGGAAGAACGAGCAGCAGATCACGGGAGTATTCATCAACGTCGAGGAGCGCTTCGCCGCGAAGCGCTCCATCGAGAAAACGCTGGACAGCTACTATGAGCTGCTGGGCTGCGACTCCATCGACATCACGGAGATCACCATTGACGGCAAGCGCTTCGACGTGATCTGTGACGACGAGGCGCTGCTGAAAAGCGAGGCCATCGTCAGCGCGGTCAGCGTGTACGGCGACCCCATGATGTGCGGCAATCTGTTCGTGGTGAAGTTCGACGGGGTGGACGATGTGACTGACCTTACGGATGACGAAGTGGAATTTGTTCTCCAGCGGATCGTCAAGCTCCCCCGCCTCGATTCGGAGAAGCCGGGCATCGTCTTGAGCAAGTGCAATTACTGAGGAGGTGAAAAACCGTGAAGAAAAATTCGGCGCAGGTTCCCGCGACTGACCTTCCCATCTACGAGCGGGCCGTCAAGCGGTTCCCCCATCTGGCCCACATTCGGGACGCAAAGCACTTTTGCGCGGCTCTCGGCAGGCTGGCCGCCGTCGAGGAGATCACGGCGCAGGAATACTACAAGATCGCAATGGTCGCCAGCGGCTATATGTGGCCGGAGGTGACGCCGTGAAGCGGGGCAGGATCATCGAAGCGCGGGATTTTATGACCGCGCTTCGAGAGGCGAGAGAGGCCGGGGCGACGGCGATTCAACCGCCGTTGAGCTGCGAGGTGCGGCCTCTGGACGAGTACATCGCCGAGCTGGAGAGCGGCGGCGAGGGCCCCGGCGAGGCGTGTTATGTGCGCTTCGGGCGGTATATCATCAACGCCCGGCAGGAATGGCAGGATGACGCGGAGGTTTACGTGCTGTATCGGCTATGACTGGCTACACGGGCAGCGAGTCGAGGAGAGGAGGATCGCATGACTACCAAAGAGCAGGAGCGCAAAGCGCTGGAGAAGATCAAGGAGATCATCGCGGGTTTGGGCGAGAGGAGCTACGTCGGAATGGCGTTCGAGGGCTGCTGTGAGATCGCGGAGGATAACATCGGGAACGATTTCGGCAGGAGTGCAATGGACGAAGCGAAGCGCTTCAAGGCGCAGCTCGACAAGGCAACGAAGCAGCGCGATGAGTTGAGAGCCCAAGTCCAACGGCTTGAGGGCCGTGTGAAGGAACAGGAATCGACGATTTCCGAGCACGTCGAGCTTGCGAGCCGACTGAACGGGATCATCAAAAAGGCCACGGAGGACAACGCGAGTCTGGAGGGGCGTTTCGAGCAGGCCGAGGCGCAGATCGCCGTCAAGGACGCGGAGATCATCAAACTCAAGGCAAAGCTCTACGACGCCCTGCTGGGCGACTAGAAGGAGGCACAAAACATTGACGGGTTACGAGGAGTTCATCGTTCACAAAACCACCGCTTCGATTCACTCTGACAGCATCCGGGTTGAGGCAGACGACCTTAACCCGATGCTGTATAAGTTCCAGCGCGACATCGTGCGCTGGGCGCTGGCGAAGGGGCGCGCCGCGATTTTCGCGGATTGCGGTTTGGGCAAAACGCCGATGCAGCTCGAATGGTCGGATCGCGTGATTCGGGATCGGGGCGGGATGGTGCTTATCCTCGCGCCGCTGGCCGTCGTCGCGCAGACCGTCGCGGAGGGCGTCAAGTTTGGCGTGCATGTGACCCCGTGCGAGAGCAAGGCCGACCTGCGCCCCGGTGTGAATATCACCAATTATGAGCGGCTGGACAAGTTCGACGGCTGCTCATTCAGCGGTGTGGTGCTGGACGAGTCCAGCATCCTAAAGTCTTTCACAGGCAAGGTCAGAAATCAGATCATCGACTACTTCAGCTCCACGCCGTTCAGGCTGGCGTGTACGGCTACACCAGCGCCGAACGACTTCATGGAGCTGGGCAATCATGCGGAATTTCTCGGCATCATGTCGTACACCGAAATGCTGGCGATGTTTTTCGTCCATGACGGCGGGCAGACCTCCAAATGGAGGCTCAAGGGACACGCCGAGGCGATTTTCTGGCAATGGATGGGCTCGTGGGCCGTGGTTATGAACTCCCCCGCCGATCTAGGCTATCAGATTGAGGGCTACGACCTCCCGGAGCTGCGCGTGCATGAGGTCGTCGCGGACGGGCAGGAGCCCGTCACGGAGTCGCTGACGCTCACACAGCGCAGGCAGGCCCGCCGCGATACGCTCCAGCAGAGGTGCAAAGCTGCGGCTGACCTCGTGAACGGGTCACGCGATCAATGGCTCGTGTGGTGCGATCTGAACGATGAGAGCCACACGCTCGCGCAGGAGATCGCGGAGTCGGTCGAGGTGCAGGGCGCGGACAAGCCGCAGGATAAGGCTCTCAGGATGCAATGTTTCTCCATCGGGATCAACAAGTGCCTCGTCACGAAGCCGTCAATCGCCGGATTCGGCATGAACTGGCAGAACTGCTCGAAAATGGTCTTTGTCGGACTCTCCGACAGCTATGAGCAATACTATCAGGCCGTGCGTCGGTGCTGGCGCTTTGGGCAGACACAGCCCGTCGATGTGTATATCATCATCAGCAGCAGAGAGGGGTGCGTGAAGGAAAACATCGAACGCAAGCAGGCAGATTGTGAGAGGATGCGGGCCGCGATGGTCGAGCAGACGAAGGAGATCACGAAGCAGGAGCTTCAAAGCACCTGCCGCATCGCCGCCCCGTATGAGCCCCACATTGCAATGATTTTACCAGCATGGGAGGAATTTGAGAGTGAATGTGCTTAATCAGGTGATCGAACAGCGCTATGCGCTGTATCACGGTGACTGCGTGGAGGTCGTGCAGGGCATCCCCGACGACAGCCTCCACTATTCCATATTCTCGCCGCCGTTTGCGAGCTTGTACACCTACTCCAACAGCGACAGGGACATGGGCAACAGCCGCGACGGGGAGGAGTTTCAGGAGCATTTTCTGTACCTCATCCGGGAGCTGTACCGCGTCATCATGCCGGGCCGCTTGGTGAGTGTGCATTGCATGAACCTTCCCGCGATGAAAAGCCGGGACGGGTTCATCGGCATCAAGGATTTCCGGGGAGACATCATCCGGCAATTCACCGACGCGGGTTTCATTTTCCATTCGGAGGTCGTCATCTGGAAAAACCCGGTCACGGAAATGCAGCGGACGAAGGCGCTGGGACTGCTACACAAGCAGATTCGCAAGGACTCGTCGATGAGCCGTCAGGGATTGCCGGATTACGTCGTGACCTTCCGCAAGCCGGGAGAAAACCCCGAACCGATCCCGCACACGCACGAGACTTTCCCGGTCAACGTTTGGCAGAGGTACGCATCCCCGGTCTGGATGGACATTCGCCAGAGCAACACGCTCCAGCGGAAATCAGCCCGAGACGAAAAGGACGAGAAGCACATCTGCCCGTTGCAGTTGGACGTGATCGAGCGGTGCATCGACCTGTGGACAAACCCCGGCGACATCGTTTTCGACCCGTTCAATGGCATCGGCTCCGTCACCTATCAGGCCGTGCTCATGGGGCGGCGCGGGCTGGGCGCGGAGCTCAAGGACAGCTATTTCGTACAGTCCGAGGCGAACATGCAGCAGGCCCTCAAAGAGTTCGAGGCGGCGGGCGCGGACACGAACGTTCGTATGCGCTGCCCCGTCTGCGGGATCAGGCTGGAGAGCGAGGTCTGCCCCATCTGTGGAACGAAGGTGTGACGATGAGAAAGGCCATAGCGATAGACTTCGACGGCTGCCTGTGCGCCGACGCATGGCCCGACGTGGGAGCGCCGAACTGGAGCGTCATCAACCGGGCAAAGCAGGAGCAGCAGGCCGGGGCGGGTCTGATCCTATGGACGTGCCGGGAGGGCCAGCAGCTTCAAGCTGCGGTCGAAGCGTGCGCGTCGTGGGGGCTGAAATTCGACACGGTGAATGAGAGCCTGCCCGACTGGATCGAAGCATACCAAACTACACCGCGAAAGGTAGGCGCTACGGAGTATTGGGATGACCGCGCCGTAGCAATGCCGTAATGCAAGAGGAGGAAAACACATGATAAATTTCGAGAACAAGATCACGGTCGCGGGGCGGCTGCTGGACAATCGAATCGTACTGGATCACGAATACAAGGGCGTCACCTACTACTCCGGCGTGCTGCTGGTGGAGCGCGCTTCCGGCAACATGGACAAGCTGCGCGTCATGATCCCGGAGCGGCTGCTGATGGCGTCCAACGTCGCCCTTGACCGCCCGCTGGAGATCACCGGGCAGGTGCGCGTGTACAACGCGCACGATGACCTCGTGCGGTACTCGGCGACCGTCTACGCGCGCGACATGATGGCGGTTGAATCGGCGGGCACGCTGAACGATGTCCAGCTCACGGGGGTAATCTGCAAGCCGCCCATCTTCCGCAAAACGCCCTTCGGGCGGGAAATCAGCGACTTCACGCTCGCGGTGGAGCGCGGGCACGGAAAAACCGATTACCTCCCCTGCATCGCGTGGGGCTACAAGGCGCGCGAGGTCGCGGGCTTCGGAGTCGGCGATCAAATCAGCCTGTCCGGGCGTATGCAGTCCCGCGACTACCATAAGGCCGTCGAGAGCGGGGAGTGTCTGACGCGGACGGCCTATGAGATTTCCGCGTTCTCTTTGGAGCTGCTGGAGAGTGCAGAAGCTACACGGAGGGAGGCGTGAGGGATGTCCACGGCGCTTTACAAGACGATGCTAAATGCAAAGGACAATATGCTCAAGCTCCGCGAGGATGGGTACACGAACGCCGAAATCGCGCAGCAGCTCGGGATCAGCTATAACACGGTGCTGCGCTATATCGGCAGAAATTCGCCGGGGATGCGGAGGGTTCCGGCACGCAGCGAGGCCGCGCGCGATCTCCCCGCGCCGAAGATCGAGACCCCCCCTGTCTCGCGGTGAGCGAGCGGGAAATCTATCTGAAAGGCGAGTTTGGGAGTTACATGATTCAGGCGTCCATGCGCAGCGTTCTCGCAGAGCTGAACGGCACAGCGGTATCTTTCACGCTGGACGATCTCGACAAGCTCATTCAGGAGCTTTCCGCGATCCGGCGAAACGTTGGGACATTCCGGGTCGGCGCGGAAATGTGGTAAAGAAATCAAAGGCAAAGGAGGAGAGGTTTGAGTGCTCAGAGAAGTCACGGGCGATCTGTTGAGTCGCCGGGCGAATGTGCTTTGTCATCAAGTGAACTTTCAAGGTGTAATGGGCGGCGGCATCGCCTACGCGATCCGGCAACGGCTCACCGCCACACAGTATCTCTACTATCAGCGGTATTGCGCCCTGCACGGGGAGAACGCGCTGGGCGAGGTCTTGATGCTGCCGATTCGCTCCGAGTACAGCCGCCCGCAGTACATCGCAAATCTATTCTGTCAAAACGCATGGATTGACACGCGCTTTCCCGGCTCGCTCACCAACTACGAGGCGATGCGCAAGTGTTTCCGGGAGGTCGAGTCAAAAGCGCGCGAGCGCGGGTGGAGTGTGGCGATCCCCGGACGCATCGGCTGCGGCATCGCCGGGGGCGACTGGCGCAAGGTGCTCTCGATCATCCGGGAGGTTTTCGAGCCGTCGCCCGTGGACGTGGAGATCGTGCATTGGCGGCAGGATGAGGAGGCGACGCGGTAGAGCTACACGAGTGCGTCGCCCGCGAGGGGACATCGCAAAGACGAGACGCAGGTCACTTGACCTGCGTCTTTATTGTCACCGAGAAAACCTGTCCGAACCAGATAATTTCGGGGGTTCGTCGGTGTTGCATTTGGTGGACCCGAGGGGAGTCGAACCCCTGTCCGAAGATCAGACGAGCGGAGCGTCTCCGAGCGCAGTCTGTGTTTTGACATTCCCTCCGCGAGACTCCCGCAGACAGGATTCCCGCTTCAGTAGCTTCATCAAATCCCACCGCCCACAAAGCTTGAGACGGCTGGTTCCCTGCCTTTATGACGCCGATGGCCTACGCCGCAGGAGGCTTAGGGTCGACGATCGCGGATTAGGCCGCGAAAGCTACGTTGTCGTAGTTGTCAGTTCATTTTAAGTTCCCGTTGGTGAGGCAGTTCAGGGCTGCCGCTCGCTTCTCCGATCCTCCGTACCCCCGTCGAAACCAGAATACGGGCCCATGTTGCAATGATTATACCACGGCGGACGGGCCTTGTAAACCCCTGCCGTCAGTACCGCTCCTTCATGGAGCGCTCGATGTCGCGCTTTGCGTCGCGCTTGGCCATGTCGTCGCGCTTGTCATAGAGCTTCTTGCCCTTGCACAGCGCGAGCTCCAGCTTCATTCGTCCATCCTTCAGATAGACCTCCAGCGGAATCAGCGCCAATCCCTGCTCCATCACCTGCTGGCGGCACTTGCGGATCTCCGACTTGTGCATCAGCAGCCGCTTGGGGCGCAGCGGATCGGTGTTAAAGTAGCTGCCCTTCTCGTAGGGGCTGATGTGCATGCCGTACACCAGCATTTCGCCGTTCACCACCTGGGCGTAGCAGTCCTTGAGGTTGCACTTGCCCAGCCGCATGGACTTGACCTCCGTGCCCTTGAGTTCGATGCCCGCCTCCCAGGTATCCAGGATGAAGTAATCATGCCGGGCGCGCCGATTCTGCGCGATGGATTTGCGCTCCTTCTTGCCGCCCGCCATATCCGCTTCCCCCCCCCGCTCTCGGTCGTTTCATTATACCACGACGGACGCGGTTTGTAAACCGCGCCCGCCGGGATTCGTCGCTTTGTAATCGATCAGCTGTGGGCTTCGATCCAGGCCTTGGTCTTGCCTTCGCTGATGCGGCTGATCTTCTCCTCCGGATAGGGGGAATCCGCGCCGCCGTTGCCGTACACAAAGTAGTTTCCCTCGGGCGTCTTGAACAGAATTTCCTCATAGCCCGCCTCGTCGCCGAAGCTGCCGCTGGTATACTTGCAGATCAGCTCGGCCGTTTCGGTATCGTATTCCTTCCTGCAAATCGTCTTCTTCATAATTTACCTCCTCAGGTCCAAGGAAAAACAATCCATTCCTTTCCCTCATATTATACGTTGCGATTTTGCATCTCGCGTTGCAGTATTGTAAAATTTTGGAGAAATAAACACTTCTTGACCTGAAATCACGCGTTTTTTCTGTTAAAAATGGTTTTTTCCATGCGGCATCGGTCGTTTGACGGATACTAACGGAAAAAACCGGCGCGAGGCCGGCTATTTTCCGAATGGATTTCAGGTCTTCTCGCGCCATCTCTCCAATATATCGCGCTGAACCTCGTCCAGATACCGCTCCGCTTCCCCGGCAATGTCTTCGGGAACGCCGTAGTACGCCTCGGCGACGCCGCCGGCGATAGCCGCAAGGGTGTCGCTGTCGCCGCCGATGGAGATCGCGTTGCGAATCGCGTCCTCGAAGGATACCGATTCGAAGAACGCCTCCAACGCCTGGGGTACGCTGCCCTGGCAACTCTCGTCAAAGCGATAGCTCGAGCGAATCTCATCCAGCGTGAAATCAATGTGGTAGTAATCGCGCTCGACGCGCTTTCGAATGGCCGCCATGTCCGCGCCGCTTCGGGCAAGGAAAATCGCCATCGCAACCGCCTCCGCGCCCTTCAGGCCCTCGGGATGGTCGTGGCTGACCGCCGTGACCGCGCGCGAGAGCGCCTTGACCTCGGCCTCGCTGCGCGCCCGGAAGCCCACGGGACTGATGCGCATCGCCGCGCCGTTGCCCCAGCTTCGATAGGGCCTCGGTGCATCGCTGAACACCCAGTGATAGAATCTGCCGCCGTAGCCGCAGTCCGGATAGCGCCTGCCGAGCTCCTGCATCCAGCGCACGGCGCAGGGTCCCAGCGCATCGGCGGCCCATCCCGCCTCCATCAGGGCGGCGGCCACCGCGAGCGTCATCACGCTGTCGTCCGTGGGCTGGCACGCGGGGGCAAAGAGCTCAAATTCCTTGTCCCTGTGGTTATGAAATTCAAATCGAGAACCCACGATGTCACCAATAATCGCACCAAACATGTTTATTCCTCCCCTCGAAATGTCTGTTCGATCCGTTCCCGCCACGCGCTGCCGCGATCGCCCGTGCAGCGCGCCGCCGTCACGGCCATGTCCACCGCGACGAAGTTGGCGCGCACGCCCTCGGCGTCGGCGCGGAAATCGACGGCGGAATCTCGGTCAATGCCAAACTTCGCGGCTTCGCCCACGGCGTCCATGTTCGCGCCCAGAAAGATGAACTCCCAGCCGAACCTGTCCCGCTGGCGCTCGATCATCGCGCGCACCCGCGCCGGATCATAGCGGCGGCTGGCGTTTTCCAGCCCGTCGGTAGTGATGACCACCAGGGTCTTGGCCGGGCGATCCTCCTCGCGAGCGTACTTATGCACGTTGCCGATGTGGTGCAGCGCGCCGCCCACCGCGTCCAGCAGCGCCGTGCAGCCGCCGGTGACATAGTCCCTCTCAGTGAGCTCCGGCGCGCTGGCGATATCCACGCGGTCGTGGAGCACGTCGATGCGGGTATCGAAGAGCACCGTGGACAGATACGCCCGCCCCGGCAGGCTCCGTTGCCTTTCGATGAAGGCGTTGTAGCCGCCGATGGTGTCCGCCTCCAGGCCGTGCATGGAGCCGCTTCGATCCAAAATGAAGATGATTTCCGTCAGGTTCTTGTTCATTGATTTTCCCTCCCGTCTGCGTTGTGATCTCAGTATAGCAGGCGGGAGGCGCCAAAAGGTCGCCCGTCAGGCGACATTTTTACACGCTGCCCAGCAGCGGCTGGTCAAAGCAGAACAGCGTCTCGTTAATCTCAATGATGTCGTAGTTGCCCGTCTCCAGAAAATATTCCACGATCACGTCGAAGCGGGAGCTGTGATTGAGCGCGTAACCGGCGCGGCCGATCAGTTCGCACGCCTCGGCGGGAGTGAGGCGCAGCGCCACGCAAAAGGCCAGCGCCGTGGGTTTGGACGGGCGGTAATCCGCGGAATTGCGGATCTTGGAAAAGAGCTTGCGGCTCACGTTGGCGCGCTTGTAAATCTCCGCGTCGGTGCAGCCGCTCTCGTCGATCAGTTTGAGCAGCGTCTCTGAAAATCCAGCGTCGAGCGCGCGCATTCGAGATTCGAGATCGGGCGCGGGCTGCGCGGCGGACGCGTAGCAAGCTCCGAGCGGCACTGAGGCGTCCGCCGCGGGCTCCTCCCGCATCCGGGCGGCGATTCCTTCCGCGTCGCTTCTGATTCCCCCGCGGCTGCGCGGCTGTGGATGCTCCTCGACATAGCGGTCGTCGATGTAGGCGGCCACGCCGCCGCCGCGCCGGGCGGACAGCTCGTAGGCCTCCCGGTCGTAGACCACGAGGATCAGCTCCAGATCCTCCTCCGCGAAGCGTTGGAATTCTTCAAGCGCCGCGCGCAGCGCCTCGGACTTGTCAAAGCCGTACGTGCCCGAGGAAATCAGCGGGAACGCTGCCGACTTGCAGCCCATGGCGATCGCCGTGCGAATGGCATTGCGGTAGCAGCGGCGCAGCGTTTCAACCTCGCCGGACTTGCCGTCCTTCCAGACGGGCCCTACGGTGTGGATTACGAACTTCGCATGCAGCCCGCAGGCCTCCGTCGCCACTGCCGCGCCGGGTTCGAGCTTTCCAAAGCGACCCCGCGCGCGCAGCAGTCCCGGCCCGGCGGCGCGATGGATCGCGGCCTCCCCACCGCCGCCCACCACAGGCCGCGGATTCGCTGAGCACACGATGGCATCCGCGCGCACGCGGGCGATGTCGTCCCGGATGATGCGAAAGGGCATGTCTTCCCGCCCCCTTCCATTTTTTTCATATTAACTCCGCGCGCCGCAAAAATCAAGCCCCGGCCCTTTCTTTTTCCGGCGGCCTTTGCTATAATAGAAGAAATCTGGAAATGGAGTCGATCGGATGGGTTTCATTCTCAGCATCGCATACATCGCCGGCGCGGGCGTCGCCGCCCACTTCATCGGGGAGGCGCTGCCGCGGGATCGCCTGGACCCGCGCCGCCCGCCCTTCGCGCCCTGGCGCTGGGAGCAAAACGGCAGAATCTACCGCGCGCTGGGCGTGCATCTCTGGAAGGACAAGCTTCCCGACATGAGCCGCATCGCGCCGGACATGGTGCGAAAGGCCGTGCCGCTGACCGCCTCCTCGGCCGACGCGGAGCGCGTGGCGCGGGAGACCTGCGTGGCCGAGGTCGTGCACTGGGTGCTGATGCTTCTGTCATTTGTCATCTATCTGCTGTATCCGCGCCCGCTGGGCGCGCTGCTGGCCGTGCTCTACGGCCTGTCCCACGTCCCCTTCATCATCATCCAGCGCTACAACCGCCCCACGCTGGCCACGCTGGCCGTGCGGTTGAAGCAGCGGGAGGAGCGAATCCGAAATGCGCGTACTGATACTCTCGGGAAACACCGGTGAGGGACACAACTCCGCCGCGCGGGCCATCCAACAGTGCTTCGAGGCCCACGGCGACCACTGTGAGATCGTCAACGGTCTGGCCTACATGGGCCGCTTTCGTGAGGCGGTGGTCTGCAAGGGCCATGTCTTTCTCTATCGAGGGCTTCCAGAGCTCTACGGCTTCGGCTATCGCGTGGAGGAACGGTTGTCCCGCCGCCAGCCCTTTCAGAAGAAGCTGAACGCCCAGGCGCGCCGCCGCCCGGGCACGCCGCTGCGCGCGCTGGAGGCGCTGCTCAACTCCGGAAACTACGACGCAGCGATCTGCACCCACGTGTTCGCGGCGGCGCTGGCAAGCCGGCTGCGCCTCGCGGGGCGCGTGCAGCTCCCCTGTTTCTTCCTCGCCACGGACTACACGTGCAGCCCCGGTGTGAACCAACTGGACGTGGACGCCTGGCTGATCCCGCACCCCGCGCTGATCCCCGAATTCACGGAGCTCGGCATCCCGGAGGACAGGCTGATCCCCACGGGCATTCCGGTGGAGGAGCGCTACCTGCGCCGGACCGAGCGCGCCGCCGCGCGGCGGGCGCTGGAGCTTCCCGCGGAGAGGCGCATCGCCGTATTGAGCTGCGGAAGCATGGGCGGCGGGCCGATGGGCCGCATGGTGGTATCCATACTGGACCGCCTGCCCGAGAATGCGCTGCTGGTGGCGATCTGCGGCAGCAACCATGCGCTGGAATCCGCGCTGCGCGGGCTGCTGCGCACGCGCAAGCTGCTGGTGTTGGGCTACACGGAGCGCATGGACGAATACATGGACGCGGCGGATCTGTTCCTGACCAAGCCCGGCGGGCTGAGCGTCACCGAGGCCGCCCACAAGCGCGCGCCGATGCTGCTCTACGACGCGGTGCCCGGCTGCGAGAGCCGCAACATCGACTTCTTCGTCTCCCTCGGCTGCGCGGCGGCCTTCCACGACCCGCACGCCTTCGCGCAGCGCGTGGCGTCGATGCTCGGCTCGCCGGAGGCGCTCCGCTCCCTGGAGCAAAACTGCGCCCGGGAGTTCCGCGAAAACCCCGCCGAGCGCGTCTATCAAACAGTGGCGGGATTCCTCGCGTCCCCGCGCTGAGTTTCGATGCGCATTCTACTTTAACAGATAGTTTTCGATCACCCAGGCCACGCCGTCGTGATCGCAGTCGGGAGCGATCACATCGGCGGCCGCCTTCGCCTCGGGGCAGGCGTTCCCCATGGCCACGGAGAGCCCGGCGGCGCGCAGGATTTCGACGTCGTTCATGCTGTCGCCCACGGCGATCGTGCGCTCCACGGGCACGCCCAGGTGGGCGCAGAGCTCGACCAGCCCCCGCCCCTTGTCCGCCAAGTCGGACACGATTTCGACCATATGCCCCAGGGACGGTGCCAGCTTGAGCGGCCGCCCGTCCAGCGCCGCCATCATGCGCACGCGCTCCTCCTCGCCGTCGAAGTACAGGTTGATCTTTTCGACGCGGAAGGGGCGCGCGCCGTAGTTTTCGAAGAGCTTCTCGTCGAACACCGCCGTGCGGCGGAAGGTCTCCCGATAGGCCGCCACGCCGCACCGCTCCACGAAACCGGCGTCCGCCTGATTGAAGTAGGATTGGTTCTCGTGAAACGCCTGAATCACCGCGCGCGTGCCCTTCGCGAGATCGAGTATGCGGCGCACCTCCTCCGGCGGCACCGGATCCACGTGCAGCGTGTGGTCATATTTGCGGTCGTAGACGCAGCTTCCGTTTTCGCAGATCATGTAGCGGATCTCCGGCAGGCCCTCCGCGATGCCCCGAATCTCCGAAAGGCAGCGCCCCGTCGACAGCGCCACGCGCTTGCCCGCCTGGGCGGCGCGGCGGATGGCCTCGCGGTTTCCCGGCGGCACCGCGAGACGGCTGTCGAGCAGCGTGCCGTCCATATCCAGCGCGATCAGATCGTAGCTTCCCATCTCTTCTCCCCTCATTTCGCAATTATTATCGCAGAGCACAGGATTCGCGTCTGCCGCGGGGATGTAAAATTATCGCTCACGCGCGCGAAAAAGCTTGTGCATTTTTCGCGGATTGTTTATAATGCATTGTATAATTTGAGGAGAAACATGGAGGTATCCCATGAGAAAGAGCGGCGTACTGATGCACGTCACCTCCCTGCCGTCGCGCGGCGGCGTGGGCACGCTGGGGCGTGCCGCCTATGAATTTGTGGACTTTGTGCGCGCTTCCGGCATGAACATCTGGCAGATGCTGCCCGTGGGGCCCACCGGCTACGCCGAGTCGCCCTACCAGAGCGCCTCCTCGCGCGCGGGCAACCCGCTGATGATCGACTTCGACCTCATGATCGAGGACGGCCTGCTGTGCGAGGGCAGCTATCGGCCGCTGCCGATCCTGGAAAACGTGGACTTCGAGGCCGTCAAGGCCCAGAATACCGAGCTGCTCAGGCGCGGCTTCGAGTTCTCCCGTGCGCGCGTCGCGCAGGAGCTCTCCGATTTCGAGCGCACCCACCCCTGGGTGCGGGATTACGCGCTCTTCTGCGCCATCAAGGAAAAGTTCGGCTTCATCTCCTGGATGGAGTGGCCGGATCCGGCCATCCGCCGCCGCGAGAGCGGCGCGGTGGCGAAGTACGCCGCCGAGCTCGCGGACTCCGTGGAGTTCTACATTTTCGGCCAGTACGTGTTCTTCGGCCAGTGGGAGCGGCTGCACGCCTACGCGAGGGCGAACGGCGTGGAACTGATGGGCGATCTGCCCATCTACGTGGCCGAGGACTCCGCCGACGTCTGGCTCAACCCCGACATGTTCGAGCTGGACGACGACGTGCGGCCCATTCGCATCGCGGGCGTGCCGCCGGACTACTTCCAGGCCGACGGCCAGCGCTGGGGCAACCCCCTGTACAACTGGAAGCGCCACGAGGAGACGAAGTTCGCCTGGTGGGTCGAGCGCCTGCGCGCGCTGAGCGAGATGTTTGACATTCTGCGCATAGACCACTTCATCGGCTTCGCCAAGTATTACGCCATCCCCGCCAGCGAGCCCACCGCGCGCAACGGCAAGTACGAGCTGGGCCCGGGCAAGAAGCTGTTCCGCCGCATTCAGCGGGAACTGCCGGGGCTGAAGATCGTGGCGGAGGACCTGGGCGTGTCCATCAAGCGCGCCAAGGACCTCCTGGCGTTCTGCGGCTATCCGGGCATGAAGCTTCTGCAGTTCGCCTTCGACGGCAGCGACGACAACGAGAACCTGCCGGAGAACCATCCGGCGAACTCCATCGCCTACACCGGCACCCACGACAACGAGACGACGCTGGGCTGGTGGGAGAATCTCGACGAAAAGACCCGCGAGATCGCGCGCGAGCGGCTGCGTCTGCGCCGCGACGAGGACATCGTGCCCGCGATGCTCGACGCGCTGTGGGGAAGCCGCGCCGAAACCGCGATTGCGCCGATGCAGGACCTGCTCAATCTGGACAACGCCGCGCGCATGAACCTGCCCGGCACCGTGGGCGGCAACTGGCTGTGGCGGATGCAGCCCGCGGACTTGGAGCCGATCGCCCGCAACGTGCGCATTCTGAACCGCCGCCACCGGCGCGGCGCCACGCCGCGCCCCGACGCCGCCGCAATCGCCGCCGACGCGGAGCGCATCGCCATGGGCAGGTACCACGCGCCGCTCTCCGAACTGGGCGCGGACGCGCTGCACGACGCGGTATCCAGCGCCGTGATGCTCGCCATCGCCCCCGCGTGGGCGGACGACTGCGCCGCTCGGCTGGAGGGCCGGCGGGCGCTGTACCTGTCCGCCGAGTATCTGGTGGGCCGGCTGGTGTACAACAACCTGTTCAATCTAGGACTACTGGAGGATGTGCGCGCGCGGCTCGCGGAGCGCGGCGTGCGCCTGGCCGACCTCGAGGACGTGGAGGACGCCGCGCTGGGCAACGGCGGGCTGGGCCGCCTGGCCGCCTGCTTCCTGGACAGCGCCGCCACCCACAACGTGCCGCTGGACGGCTACGGCCTGCGCTATCGCTACGGCCTGTTCGCGCAGATCTTCTCCAGGGACGGCCGCCAGCTCGAGCTGCCCGACGACTGGTCGCGTGCGGGCGATCCGTGGAGCATCCGGCGGGACGAGCGGACGCGGCTGGTGCCCATGAAGGGCCTGACCGTGCGCGCCGTGCCCTACGACATGCCCGTGATCGGCTACGGCGAAGGCGGCATCGGCACGCTGCGCCTGTGGCAGTGCGAAAGCGAGCACGAATTCGACTTCGACCTGTTCAACGCCCAGGACTACGCCGCCGCGTCGCGAGACAAGAACGCCGCCGAGGACATCACCAAGCTGCTCTACCCCAACGACACCTTGAAGGCGGGCAAGCTGATGCGGCTGCGCCAGCAGTACGTGCTGTGCAGCGCGTCGCTGCAGGACATGCTGGAGGACTATCGCGCGAAGTGCGGCGACGACTATTCGCGCTTTGCCGAGCTGCACGCCATTCAGCTCAACGACACTCATCCCACCATGGCGATTCCGGAGCTGATCCGCCTGCTGACGGAGGGCGGCATGGGCTTCGCCGCGGCGTTCAAGATCGCGCAGAAGACCTTCCGCTACACCAACCACACCGTCATGCGCGAGGCGCTGGAGTGCTGGGATGAGAAGCTATTGAAGGAGCTCTCGCCGGAGCTTTTGAAGATCATCCGCCGCATCGATGCGCGGCTGCGCCGCGAGCTCAAGCGCAAAGGCGCGCCCGAGCCGGAGGGCATGTACATCGTCCGGGACGGCCGCGTGCACATGGCGAACCTGGCCGTGTACGCCTCGAGCTACACCAACGGCGTGGCGGCGATCCATTCGCAGATTTTGAAGGACGACGTGTTCCGGGAGTGGTACGCGCTCTGGCCGGAGCGCTTCCAGAACAAGACCAACGGCATCACCCAGCGCCGCTGGCTGGGGCTATGCAACCCCGAGCTATGCGAGCTGCTGGACGAGGCCGTGGGCGAGGGATATCTGACCGATCTATACAAGCTGGAGGGTTTGAAGGACAAAATCGACGACGAACTCGCTTCACGCTTCCTTGAAGTCAAGCGCGAGAAGAAGCGCCAGCTTGCCGGGATCATCCGCGAGCGCGAGGGCGTCGACATCCCCGAGCACTTTGTGTTCAGCGTGCAGGTCAAGCGCCTGCACGAGTACAAGCGCCAGCTGTTGAACGCGCTGTCCATCTGGGACATCTACCAGTCGCTCAAGGACGGCAGTCTCGCGGACTTCCCCGCCACGGCCTTCATCTTCGGCGCGAAGAGCGCTCCGGGCTACCGGCGCGCGAAGGCGGTGATCTGCATCATCAACCGCATGGCGGAGATCATCAATCGCGACCCGGTCACGCAGGACAAGCTGCGCGTGGTCTTCTGCCACAACTACAACTGCTCCTACGCCGAGCACATCATTCCAGCGGCGGACATCTCCGAGCAGATCTCCCCCGCGGGCACCGAGGCCAGCGGCACCGGCAACATGAAGCTGATGCTCAACGGCGCAGTGACGCTGGGCACCCGCGACGGCGCGAACATCGAAATCTTCGAGCAGGCGGGCGAGGAGAACAACTTCCCCTTCGGCGCGACGGTGGAGGAACTCAACGCCATTCGCGACGCTTACGATCCGAAGGAGATCTACGAGGCGAACCCGAACCTGCGCCGCTCCATCGACGCGCTGATCGACGGCTCGCTGGGCGAGGACATCCTGCCCGCCGGCGAGGAGGGATCGTTCGCCGAGCTGCGCGACTCGCTGCTCGTGGGCGCGAGCTGGCACCAGCCGGATCACTACTTCGTGCTATACGACTATGCCTCCTACATGGAGGCCAAGCTCGCGGCCATCCGTGCGACGCGGGACGAGCTTGGGTTCGCGAAGATGTGCCTTGCGAACATTGCGGGCGCGGGCAAGTTTTCTTCCGACCGCACCATTGAGGAATATGCGCGCGAGCTTTGGTTTGTTTGAGGTTTGATGGGAATGCAGGGGCCGCCTCGGTGAATGAGGCGGCCCTTTTGATGGGTTTTGGGGGCTTATGGTGGCAGGGATGGGATGGAAATTTCGGTGGATGTGATAGGAGATCAGAGTTACTGGCAGCTGTTTCGGCTTGGAAAGCTCTGCTTTCCAAGCCGAAAAGCGCTGCGGCGGCCCGCGATTGGTTTTGATGCTGGGTGAGGGCTGGATGCCCAGCGCGGATTTTTTCGCGGGCCGCTGGGGGTACGCTGGGCGCTGCCCAGACCCGCCAAAGGGGCACTGCCCCTTTGGAATCCCTTCTGCTGCCGCGCTTGGGCGATGAGATTTGGGGACAAATCAAGAGCCGCCTCGGTTCAGTGAGCGGCCCTGGGTTCCGGCGATACGCATCTGTTCGGAACGGTTATTCCGCTCCCTTGCCGACTGCGCCGCTATTTCGGCTCTCGTTATAACAGCTCACGATGTCCGACAACAGCTCCGGATGGTCGAAGTCCGGCAGGCACACCAGATTGGTCTCCATCATCATCGGCAAATTCTCGATCGGCAGCGCCACGATCTTATGCTTACTCAATTCGTCCATGCATGCGCTGCGCGCCAGCACGGACACCCCGAAGTTCCGCCGGATCAGATCCTTGATGGTCGCGATGCTATCCATCTCCAGCACCACGTTGAACTCGCGCAGGCTCAATCCCAGGCACTCCAGCGAGGAGGTGAACAGTTTACGCGTGCTGGAATTCGGCAGGCGCAGGATCAATTTCTCCTTTCGCAGATCGTTGACGCTCACCGTGTTGCGCTTGGCCAGGCGGTGGGACGGCGAAACGATCAGCACCAGGCTATCCGTATCCAGCATCAGGTAGCGAAAGTCGGGGTCGGGCTTCTTTCCGTCGATGACGGCGAAGTCGATCTCGTAGTTCTTCAGCATGCGTCGGAGCTTATCCACGGATGCGGTGACCACCTTGATGGACACGCTCTCG
The DNA here is from genome assembly GCA_947596085.1 of uncultured Clostridia bacterium. Lineage (GTDB taxonomy): Bacteria > Bacillota > Clostridia > Christensenellales > Aristaeellaceae > SFTH01. The sequence goes on from CANQEW010000001.1 coordinate 60,237, forward strand.
TGCATCTCCACATAGCGCGCCAGCGTCTCCGCGATGGCGTTGCTCTCCGCCGTGTGGGTGATGCCCACGGTGAGCGAGGCGATCTGCAGCTTCTCGTCGTCCAGCTCGCCGCGCAGGCTGCGGTAGAGGGCAATCATGCGCTTCGCGTACTTGATGACGATTTCGCCCTCGTGGGTGGGCCGCAGCGCGTTATTCACGCGGTCGAACATGCGCACGCCCAGCTCCTGCTCCAGCGCGCGGATGTGCTGGCTGACCGCCGGCTGCGACAGCGACAGCCGCTCGGCCGCCCGGGTAAAGTTCCCGGTCTCGCTGACTTCCAGCAGCGACAAAAGCTTGGGGTCAACCACGATCGGCTCACTCCTTTCTCAAGCGGGCGCCAACCGCCGCAGGGGATTCGCCCGGGGGTACAAAAACGCGACGAACAGGCACGCCGCCACGGCGCAGCAGAGCACGTCCGCGATCGGCGTCGCCCAGACGAGCCCGCAGACCGGATCGAGGCTACCCAGCGCGAACATCAGGGGAATGTCCAGCACGCCCTTGCGCAGAATCGCCAGCAGGAACGACCGGAAGCCGCAGCCGACGGCCTGAAAGAAACTGATCGTCGCGTAAGCCAGCGCGGAGAACGATCCGCCCAGGCACAGGATGCGCAGGAAGCGCGCGCCGCTGTGCAGCGATTCGGTGCTTCCCTGAATGAACAGCCCCACCAGCGGCTCGCTGAGCGTCAGGCAGACGGCCGTGCACGCCGCGGCCAGGCCGACGGAGATGGCCATCGAAGCCAGCGCCGCCCGGCGCATGCGCCGGTGATCGCCCGACGCGAAGTTATAGCTGATCAGCGGCAGCACGCCCTGGGCCATGCCGCGCGCGATGCAGTGCGCCAGCATGTTGATCTTCTTGGCCACGCCGATGCCGGCCTGCATCGCCACGCCGTTGGCGGCCATCAGGTGGTCCAGCACGGCGTAGGATACATTCTCCAGCAGCGTCATCAGGCAGGCGGGCAAGCCGCAGTTGAACACCTCCGCCGGAACGCCGCCGCGCAGCATTTCCGCGCTCGGACGGAACCGCAGCGCGCTCGCCTCCCGTCCGCGGCGAAGCGCAACGACGAAGTAGAGCGTGGAGATCAGGTTCGACAATGCGGTCGCGGCCGCCGCTCCGGCCACCTCCCAGCCCCGGGGGAACAGCACGAACATAAACAGCGGATCCAGCGCGATGTTGATCAGTCCGCCGGCAACGATGCCCGCGCTCGCGTGCATGCTGCGACCCTCCGCGCGCAGCAGGTGCGCGAAGAACGTGCTCATCGCCGCGAACGCGCCGCCCGCCACCACCGTGATGCGCATGTAGCTGCGCGCCTGCGCGTGCACGGCCGCGTTGCCGCCGCCCAGCAGGTCGATGAAGCGGTCCATGAACAGCCGCGCGCCCAGCAGGTACGCAGCCACGGTCAGCAGGCATCCCCAGAAGGCGAACGCGGACGCGTCGCCGGCGCGGCGCGGGTCGCGCGCGCCCAGCGCCCGGGAGATCGCGCTCGCGCCCCCGACGCCGTAGAGGTTCGATATGGCGGAGAGGAACATGAACGCGGGCATGCAGATTGTGACCGCCGTCAGCATGGCGTCGTTTCCCGTCATGCCGATGAAGAAGGTGTCGGCGATGTTGTAGACGACCAGTATGATCTGGCCCATGACCGTCGGCAGCGCCAGCCGCGCGATCGCGCGCAGGATCGGGCCCTCCTCAAACAAGGCGCGCTCTCTGCTCCGCTCCCTCATACCATTGTACCTCCCCTCGCGCCGCAAATCAAGCTTTTGACGACATTATACCGTCCCGCTAGGCAAAGCGCAAATAATAATTGGCAGCATCATTCAAAGTTTTTCTTATGATTTGGCGCGTTTTCATCCATTTTGTCCGATGTTCAAATTCACATTCTGTGCAAATCTATGGAAAATCCTCCGGGACCCATAAGAAATTTCTTGGTCTCCCATAGTTATATTTATTCCTTTTTTCGGAACAAATCACAAAACTCCCATATCCATTTTGTGAATATCATTGTAAGCGGCGCTTCGCGAATCGCGAAGCGCCGCCTCTCGTGTGAAGTTTCCGATTCCGGTTTCGAGGGGTCATCCTACTTCTCCGCGCTGAAGCCCTGGCTCGGCGGCATGGTCACAACGGGCGCGTCCACCTCGCGCACCCTGCACTCGATCCGCCCCATCGGCGGGCCGTCGATGACATCCGGCATCAGGTAGAGCACGTCGGGGAGTTCGTCGAAGGGCTTCACCTCATACGACCAGTAGTACTTGCCGTCGATTTCGGGCGACCCCTCGCCGCCGCTGCTGCCGCAAAGGTTGTGCCCCTCCGCGTCGTAGAGGCCGATAGAGATGCCCATGAGCTCCTCGGGGAGCGGATCGTAGACGTATTCCAACGTGAGATAGCCCCGCACCGGGGTCAGATTGATGCCCGCCCGAAGCACCTCCACGCGGTCGAGCTTTGTCTGCGGAACCAGCTCGATATAGCGCTCCGCGGCCGAGAGCTTCATCGGTGTCTCAATGGCGTCCATCGCGCAGGATTCATATGCGCCCCTCCCCGCATCCACAAATTTGCCGTCCGGGGTCTTCTCATCCCACTTCACGCGCAGCCGCACCTTCGGCTCCACGCACAGCGTCACACTCTCCCCGAGGGGAATCTCCGATCTACCGCTGCCGTGAAGGACGATGCTGCCGTCCTCCATGGCGTCGCCCAGCCAGGATTCAATGGGAATTTCCTCGCCATTTTCAGCGATGATGTTCGCATTCACGTCGCAGTCGATCTCCCGCCTGCCGTCCTTGCGGCCGAGGAAGTGCCACCTGACGGCTCCATCGACTTCTTCCTCCCCGACCACATAATCGGTGTCGCCCCAGCCCCAGCTTCCCTCGAAGCAGGGGTTCTGCAGCGCGTACTCCCGCGCGTCCACCTTCGGCGTGAAGCGCAGCTGCACCAGCGCGCCCTGGCCGTCGTACACGGCCTCCTCCACCGTGAGCTTCACCAGCTCGTTCTCCGCCGAACCCAGCTCCGTCTCCACCATCTCCTCCGCCTCCGGCAGGGGCTTATAGGAATCGTACCGGAAATATTCGAATATCCCCAGCTCCCGCGCCGCCAGCGCGCCGCCGGCCAGCGCCAGTATCGCGATGATCGCCGCGATCAGCGCGGTGGTCAGCTTGTGCCGCTTGCGAATATGTCTCATCTCTTCTTCCTCCAATCCGTCCAGCGCCTCCAGCAGCCGGCGGTGGAAGGCCTCGGGCGCTTCGCCGTAAGCGTCCTGCCAATCCTTGCGATTCATGCCCGTCCCTCCTCTCCGTCCAGCAGCCTGCGCAGCTCCTTCTTCGCCCGCGCCAGCCGCGACTTGACCGTGCCCTCGGAAAGCTCCAATATCTGCGCGACCTCCCGGATCCGGTAGCCCTCCATGTAGCACAGCACCACCGGCAGCCGAAGCTCCCGCTCCAACGCGTCCAGCGCGTCCCGAAGCTCCGGGTTCGCGCCCTCCGGCGCGATTTGCTCCGGCAGTTCCTCCATCGGCACGACGTGCTTCCTCCGGCGCAGCTGATCGCAGCAGGCGTTGATGAGGATGCGCGTGAGCCAGGTTTCGAAGAACTGCGGCTTGCGCAGGCTGTCCCGGCGCTCCCATGCGCGCGCAATGGCCTCCTGCACCGCGTCCATCTGATCCTGCGGCTCCCGGAGCAGGCCCCTGCTCACCCGGTACAGGCGATTCTCCATCGCCAGCACCCGCCGCGCGAATTCCGCCCTGTCCATGCGCATCCCCTCCGTGTAACACCAAGCCTGGTTTCATCCATGCAAACCGTTCGAACCGTCTACACCCATTAGACGCGCAAGCGATGGCTTTGGATTTTGGAACCCTTCCTTTTTGAACATTTTACTTGCAAAAGCGCCCGCGCCGGGCTATAATAATTGTAGTCAAATATCGCGCATGGAAAGAACATGACCGCTTCAAGCGCACAGAGAGCCGGGGAAGGTGGAAGCCCGGCGGCGGCGGCGGCCCTTCCGCTTTCCACGGCGGTTCGCTCAAACGCTTTGATCGAACCGGCCGGCCCCGCGGGGCCGCTTGGACTCCCACCGGAGTTCCAACCTTGCGTCCGGCGACGAGCCGGAGGGTCGCGCCCCTTATCGCGCGTCGAGCGGCCGAAGCAACTTCGGCAATTTGGGTGGCAACGCGGAAGTCCTCCGTCCCAAGCGGGACGATGGGCTTTTTCTTTTGTCAAAGCGCTCAATCAACTACTGTATGGAGGGAACATCATGATCGACATCAGCCTCATTCGCAACAATCCCGACCTCGTGCGCGAGAACATCAGGAAGAAGTTCCAGGACGCGAAGCTGCCCCTCGTGGACGAGGTGCTCGAGCTGGATCGCAAGAACCGCGATTCCATCCAACGCGCCAGCGACCTGCGCGCCCAGCGCAACAAGATTTCCAAGCAGATCGGCGTGTTCATGAAGAACGGCCAGAGGGACGAGGCCGAGGCTGCCAAGGCCCAGGTCGCCGCCATCAACAAGGAGCTGCCCGAGCTCGAGGCCCAGGAGGAGGAGTACGCCGCCGAGATCAGGAAGCGCATGATGGTGATTCCCAACATCATCGACGAATCCGTGCCCATCGGCAGGGACGACAGCGAGAACGTGGAGAACGAGCGCTTCGGCGAGCCGGTCGTGCCGGACTTCGAGGTGCCCTACCACGTGGACATCATGGAGCGGCTGGACGGCATCGACCTGGACGCCGCGCGGCGCACCAGCGGCAACGGCTTCTACTACCTCAAGGGCGACATCGCGCGCCTGCACAGCGCCATCCTCTCCTACGCCCGCGACTTTATGATCGACCGTGGCTTCACCTACTACGTGCCGCCGTTCATGATTCGCTCTGCGGTGGTCAACGGCGTGATGTCGTTTGCCGAGATGGAGAACATGATGTACAAGATCGAGGGCGAGGACCTCTATCTGATCGGCACCAGCGAGCATTCGATGATCGGCAAGTTCATCGACACCATCCTCGACGAGAAGGACCTGCCCCAGACGCTCACCAGCTACTCTCCCTGCTTCCGCAAGGAGGTGGGCGCGCACGGCATCGAGGAGCGCGGCGTGTACCGCATCCACCAGTTCGAGAAGCAGGAGATGATCGTGGTCTGCAAGCCGGAGGACAGCATGATGTGGTATAACAAGCTCTGGCAGAACACAGTGGACTTCTTCCGCACGCTGGACATCCCGGTGCGCACGCTGGAGTGCTGCTCGGGCGATCTGGCCGACCTGAAGGTCAAGAGCTGCGACGTGGAGGCCTGGTCGCCGCGCCAGCAGAAGTACTTCGAAGTCGGCTCCTGCTCGAACCTGGGCGACGCGCAGGCGCGCAGGCTGGGCATCCGCGTCAAGGGCGCGGACGGCAAGAAGTATCTGGCCCACACGCTGAATAACACGGTGGTCGCCCCGCCGCGCATGCTGATCGCCTTCCTGGAGAACAACCTGCAGTCCGACGGCCGCACCCGCATCCCCAAGGCCCTGCGCATGTACATGGGCGGCAAGGAGTACATCGGATAAGCCGCCGTCCCCCAAAAAGGGAGAATCCAAGGAACCTCAGGTTCCTTGGTGGGTCTGGGCAAAGCCCAGCGTAGCCCCGTAACCCCAGCGGCCCGCGCGCGAAAATCCAATCGTTGATTCGCACCAACCTTTTCAAATGCCACAATGCGCGGGCCGCGCGGCGCCTGCATCGGAGTGGAAAGCGGAGCTTTCCACCGCCGAGGCCGCCGCACAAACTTTCAGAGCGCTGCGAATATCCAAAAAAGTCACGGCGGGACTGCCTCTCGAGAGGCAGTCCCGCTTCGTAATATCGTTGCGTTGACTGGAACACCGCATAATGCGAAAGGATTCGCTTGCTCTTTGGGCCCGGAAAGCGCTCGCTTTTCGCTCCAAAAACTCGCCTCGCCGCGGCCCATGCATGGGACAATGAAGCCTTCATACACCTTATCGAAACGCAAATTGTCTGCGCGGGCCGCTGGGAGTATGGAAATAGCGCTGGGCTCCGCCCAGACCCGCCAAGGAACCTGAGGTTCCTTGGATTCTCACTCAAATCATCTTCGCCAGCAGGCCCAGGATCAGCAGATGCGCCGGATAGAAGGCGTAGCAGGCGTACTGCAGCGCGCGGCTGTGGCGGCCCTGCTTGCCGTTGTACATCCAGATGGGAATCAGCGCGAGCGCGGCGAGCCCCTGAAACGACAGCTCCCACGTCCAGCCGCGCCCGATGACCGGCAGGCAAAACTCATAGTTTCCGAGCATGGCCCATTCGCTCGCCTGCGCGCCAACCATGGTGCAGGCCGCCACGGAGAGGTCGAACCAGCGATACGACTGCGCGCCGAGCAGCACCAGGTGAATCAGCAGCATGCCCGCGATCTGTCCGATCCAGCCGAAGCGCAGGTCGCGGAAGATGTAGAACAGCAGCACCGTGCAAACGCCCAGGCCGTAGTAGTCCACCTGCGCCGCAAAACCGGCCAGATTGCCCAGTGCGAAACAGGCGATCACGGTCGGGACATAGACTTTCCAGCCCCTCCCGCGTGCCTTCTCCATCAGCGCCAGCAGGGGCAGGGCGATGCAGAATGTGAAGATCACGTTTTGATGGTTTGGAAACAGCAGCCTGCCCTCCACAAACAGGTTGAACGGGATCTCGGAGATCAGGGCGAACAGGAACATGCGCCCCCAGTAGCGCGCGAAGCTGCGGGTGTGAACGAAGCCCTCCACGATCTGAAACGCGAAAATGGGAAAGGCCAGCCGCCCGATCCAGTTCATCCATTCAAAGCCCGCGCCCTGCGGGAAGAGGTAGTACGCATGATCGCAGAGCATCAGCGCCATGGCGATCAGCTTCAATTGCAGCGCGTCGAGGCATTTGAAGGACGCCAGTTTGCCCTTCGTTTCTTCCATACAATCCGCCTTCTCTGAACGCGCAAGCGCGCGTTTTTTCGATCCCAATGATACTCCCATACTCGAGCGCTTGTCAAGCGCGCGCTGCGGTAGAATGGAGGCGAGGCCCAGGCCCATTCGCGCCAACCGTCCCCAAGCGGCGCATCAGCGAGTGCAAGCAAAAATCCGAATTCAGCAAAACCAACGAAAGGGAGCGGTGATCCCCGCGCCGGAATGCCGCTTTCTTTCTTCCATCATGTTCAACCTGAGACCGTACAAACTCCGATGATTTAAGAAACGAAACCCCGCCGCTTGCGGAATAATCCTCCGCGGCGGCGATTTGGGCATTGAAAAAAACGCGTCCGCGCGATATACTATTTGTAGATATAACTATAACGCATTGCAAAGGAACCATCGTTTCGAAAATTCGAAGCAATGCGAGAATGAATGGGCAGGGGGTTATACGTTATGGCTCCGGAGGAACAAGCACGGCTGATGATCGACGCCCGACTTGAACAATCCGGCTGGGTTTTGCAGAATGTGCGAAATATCAATCCAATGGCGTCGCTTGGCGTTGCGGTTCGGGAATATCCCACCAGCACCGGGCCGGTGGATTACGCCCTTTTCGTGGATGGGCGGCCCGTCGGCGTGGTGGAAGCGAAGAAAAGCGAGGCCGGAGAAAGCATCACAACGGTGGAGGAGCAATCCGCCCGCTACGCGGCCAGCACCTTCAAGTGGATCAAGGCGCAACATTCCATCCGCTTCGCCTATGAAGCGACTGATAAGCTGATCCGCTTTACAGACTATAAGGACATCAAATACCGCTCGCGCCCGGTCTTTTCCTTCCATCGGCCGGAGACGTTGCGAGCGCTCCTGGCGCAGCCGGATACGGTGCGCAACAATATGAAGCGCTTCCCGCCGCTGGACGAGACGGGATTTCGCAAATGCCAGGTCGAGGCGATCCAAAACCTGGACGCGTCCTTTGCCCAGAACCGGCCCAAGGCGCTGGTGCAGATGGCCACGGGCGCAGGCAAGACCTTTACCGCCATTACGGCCGCTTACCGTCTGCTCAAATATGGCAAGATGAACCGAATTCTGTTTCTTGTGGATACCAAATCGCTCGGCGAGCAGGCGGAGCGGGAATTCCTCGCCTACACCCCGAACGACGATCCGCGCTCCTTCTCCCAGCTCTACGGCGTTTGCAGATTGAAATCGTCCTATATTCCCGCCGACGTGCAGATCTGCGTCAGCACCATTCAGCGCATGTACTCCATCCTGAAGGGCGAGGAACTGGACGAGTCGGCGGAGGAAACGCCCTTTGCCGAATATCAATCCGCCGACAGCAGGCCGCCGAAGGAGGTGGTCTACAACGAGAAATATCCGCCCGAGTTTTTCGACTGCATCATCGTGGACGAGTGTCACCGCTCCATCTACAACGTATGGAGTCAGGTGCTCGCCTACTTTGACGCCTTCATCATCGGCTTGACCGCCACACCGGAAAAGCGCACCTTTGCCTTCTTCGATCAGAATATCGTCAGCGAGTATCCCCGCGAGCAAGCAATCGTGGACGGCGTAAACGTGGGCGAGGACATCTTTTTGATCGAAACCGAAATCACGAAAAACGGCGCGCATCTGCTGAAACAGGTCGTCGAGCACCGCAACCGCCTGTCCCGCGAAAAGCGCTGGCAGCAGATGGACGAGGATATCGACTATGCGCCGACGCAGTTGGATCGGGACATTGTGAACCCCAGTCAGATCCGCACCGTAATCCGCACCTTCCGGGATAACCTCTTTACGACCCTGTTTCCGCGCCGGAAAGAGGTGCCGAAAACGCTGATCTTCGCAAAGACCGACAGCCATGCGGACGACATCGTGCAAATCGTCCGGGAGGAATTTGGCGAGAGCAATTTCTTTTGCCAGAAGATCACCTGCAGGGCGGTCAAGCCGGAGGAGCTGCTGCGGGATTTTCGGAATTCAATGAATCCCCGCATCGCCGTCACGGTGGACATGATCGCCACCGGCACGGACGTGAAGCCCATCGAGTGCCTGATCTTCATGCGCGACGTGCGCAGCAAGAACTTCTTTGAGCAGATGAAGGGCCGCGGCACCCGCACGCTGGACAAGGACGACTTGCAGAAGGTCTCCCCGTCCGCGACGGAGAACAAGGATCACTTTGTCATTGTGGACGCGGTGGGCGTGACAAAATCCAAGAAGTGCGACACCCGGCCGTTGGAGCGCAAACCCAGCGTCAGCCTCAAAGAGCTGATGATGATCGTGACGATGGATTCCAGCGACGAGGACACGATGACCTCCCTCGCCAACCGCATCATTCGGCTGAACAGCCAAATGACCAACGCGGAGCGCAAGCGGTTTGAATCCGTCGTCGGCGTGAGCGCCGGAAGGGCGGCGGAGAACCTGCTGAACGCCTTCGACGAGGATGTGATCCGCGAGCGGGCGCGGGCGTTGGCCGAAGCGGCGGAGCCGACGGAGGCGCAGCTTCGGCAGGCGCAAAAAGATCTGACGCGGGAGGCGGCGGCCCCGTTTTGCAATGCCGACGCCCGGGAATTTATCGAAAATGTGCGGCGCAGCCACGATCAGATCATCGACAACGTCAACCTTGATTCGGTGCTGTTCGCCGGATTCGACGCGCAGAGGGAAGAAAACGCCGGCCGCGTGATTCAAACCTTCCGCGCGTTCATCGAAGAGAACCGGGACGAGATCACCGCCCTGCGGATCGTCTACAGCGAGGCGTACAGGGATCGCCCGATGGTGATCGACCGGCTCAAGGCGCTGTACGAAAAGCTGCGGGCGAAGGGCGTCACCATCGAGCGGCTGTGGGACTGCTACGCCATCCAGCGGCCGGAGAAGGTCAAGCGCGGCGCGGCGGCGCAGCTCGCCGACCTCGTCTCCATCATTCGCTTTGAGATGGGCTGCGCGGATCAGCTCGCGCCCTTCGTGGATCGGGTGAACTACAACTTCATGCAGTGGACGCTCCGCCGCAACGCCGGCTCCGTACACTTCACGGACGAGCAGATGGACTGGCTGCGGCTGATCAAGGATCACATCGCCGCCTCCCTGAGCATCGAGCCGGACGACCTCGACCTGAGCCCCTTCGACCGCAAGGGCGGGCTGGGAAGGTTCTACGAGGTGTTTGGGGAGGAGTATGAGGCGGTGTTGGCGGAAATGAATCGAGAGTTAGTGGCATGATAAAATGTATAGTTAGCGATGGTAAAGGAGAAATATTAGATGACCTTTATAGAACTAATTAGTTTCTGCAAAGTGTTTAGCGTCGCGTTGCATCTTGATAATGAAAGGATTTTGACAAGAGCGGATTTGGAAATCACATCGGAAGCTCTCAAAAGGATGGGCAGCGAAGCACCCTATTGGAATCAATATCAGCGGGAAATATATAAAGCAATGGTTGACTACACAAAACACAAGTTGGAAGAAATGATATGAAACATATAATGAAATGGCAAGATGTCTTAACAATAGTAAGTGGGAAAAACCAAAAAGCAGTGGCCGCCTCGGAAGGGATCTATCCAATATATGGGAGTGGTGGCATTATGGGACGTGCCAACAAATACTTATGCGAGGCAGGCACGACAGTAGTTGGGCGAAAAGGAACAATAAATAAACCTATTTTTGTCAACGAGCGCTTCTGGAATGTTGACACAGCTTTTGGCATTTCTCCAGGCTCAAATTTGAATCCAAAGTATCTATATTATTTTTGCTGTCTATTCAATTTCAAATCTCTGGATAAGTCTACAACGATTCCAAGCCTAGCAAAACGCGATTTGCTTAATATTGAAATGCCTGTCCCCCTTCTCCCCGAACAGAAGCACATTGTTGCCCGCATCGAGGAGCTGTTCTCTCAACTGGACAACGGCGTGGAAACGCTGAAAAAGACAAAGCAACAACTGGCGGTATATCGTCAGGCGGTTCTGAAAGACGCGTTTGATCGAATTAAAAACCGCAGTTCCTTGCTGCCCATAAAGGATGTTTGCAAGGATATAAAAGTTGGAATTGTCATTAAGCCATCCCAGTATTACACGGACGGTTCTCGTGGAATTAAGGCATTCCGTTCTGCTAACGTGCGAGAGTTCAAAGTATTTGATTCTGATTGGGTGTATCTCTCGAAGGAGGGACATGAAGCAAATAAGCGAAGCGAAATTCATACGGGTGATGTGCTAATTGTACGTTCAGGCTATCCAGGAACCGCTTGCGTCGTGAATGAAAAATATGATGGATGCAATGCAATAGATATTCTGATAGCTGTTCCTGATACAAAAAAAGTGCTGCCTGAATATCTATGTGCTTACACAAACTCTCCATATGGCCGCAAATTGGTATCCGAGAAAAAAAGAGGCGTTGCGCAAGCACATCTAAATGTTGGAGGCTACTCAAAGATGGAAATCATGCTTCCAACTATTGAGGAACAAAAAGAAGTAGTTCTTTCTATAGAGAGCCGATTGTCAATCTATGAAGAAATATCACGAACCATCGACACCGCCTTGCAGCAGGCCGAAGCCCTGCGACAGAGCATCTTGAAAAAAGCGTTTGAAGGAGGATTATGAGCATGCCTGACCAAACTTCCACCATCGTCTCCCGCGTGTGGGGGATGTGCAATCCGCTGCGGGACGACGGCGTGTCCTACGGGGACTATCTGGAACAGCTCACCTATCTGATCTTCCTCAAGATGGCGGACGAGTATTCCAGGCCGCCCTACCGGCGGGACGCGGGCATCCCCGCCGGCTGCCGTTGGCCGGATCTGAACGCCCTCAAGGGCGCCGAGCTGGAGGAGAAGTACAAGACCATCCTCGAAACGCTGGGCGAGCAGGGCGGCATCCTCGGCCAGATCTTCAGGGGCGCGGTCAACAAGATCAGCAGCGCCGCGATCCTCTACCGCATCGTGCAGATGATCGACCGGGAACGGTGGGTCTCCATGTCCTCCGACGTCAAGGGCGAAATCTACGAGGGCCTGCTGCAAAAGAACGCCGAGGACATCAAGAGCGGCGCGGGCCAGTATTTCACGCCCCGACCGCTGATTCGCGCCATGGTGGCCTGCGTCCGCCCCGAGCCGATGAAGACCATCGCCGATCCCTGCTGCGGAAGCGGCGGTTTCTTCCTCGCCGCGCAGGACTTTCTCGCCGATCCCGCGAACTACGCGCTGGATCGAGCGCAGAAGGAGTTTCTCAAAAACGAGACGTTCTACGGCAATGAGATCGTGCCCGCCACCTACAAGACGGCGCTGATGAATCTATATCTGCACAACATCGGCGACATCTATGGGAACGTGCCCGTCACGCTGGGCGACGCCCTGCTCACCGATCCGGGCTATCGCGTGGACTACGTGCTGACCAATCCGCCCTTCGGCAAAAAGTCCTCCATCACCTTCACCAACGAGGAGGGCGAGCAGGAGGACGAGGATCTGGTCTACAACCGGCAGGATTTCTGGACGACCAGCTCCAACAAGCAGCTCAACTTCGTCCAGCACATCAACACCATCCTCAAGGCGACGGGCAAGGCCGCCGTGGTGGTGCCGGACAACGTGCTCTTTGAGGGCGGCGCGGGCGAAACCGTGCGCAAAAAGCTGCTGGAAACCACCGATCTGCACACGATCCTGCGCCTGCCGACTGGCATATTCTACAAACCGGGCGTCAAGGCGAACGTGCTCTTTTTCGACAAGCGCCCCGCCTCGGCGGAGCGGCAGACGGAGGAGGTCTGGATCTACGATTTCCGCACCAACATCCACTTCACGCTGAAGCAGCATCCGATGACCGACGCGGATTTGGAGGACTTCATCCGCTGTTATCATCCGGAAAATCGCCGCATGCGCGCCGAGACCTATTCCGAATCGAACCCGGAGGGGCGGTTCCGCAGATTCACCATCGACGAAATTCTGGCGCGCGACAAGACGAGCCTGGATATTTTCTGGATCAAGGATAAATCGCTCGCCGATCTCGACAATCTACCATCGCCGGACGAGCTCGCGGATGAAATCATCGAAAACCTCCAGAGCGCGCTGGAGAGCTTTCAGGATCTAAAGGCACAGCTCGGCTGAACAAGCCAAACTCCCCGGCATCGCTGCCGGGGAGCCCTTTTCTCTTTGACGATGAATCAGAACTCGATCTTCTTCTCCAGCCAGCTCACGAGCTCGCTGATCGGGACGATCTCCTGTTGCATCGTGTCGCGGTCGCGCACGGTCACGTTGCCGGTGGATTCGGTATCGAAGTCCACGCAGATGCAGTACGGCGTGCCGATCTCGTCCTGGCGGCGATAGCGCTTGCCGATGGAGCCGGTCTCGTCGTAGTCCACGCGGAACTTCTTGGCCAGCATCTTGTACAGTTCCTTCGCCTGGTCACCCAGCTTGTTCTTCTGCAGCGGCATCACGGCCACCTTGAACGGGGCCAGCGCCGGGTGCAAGTGCAGCACCGTGCGCACGTCGCCGCCCTCGAGCTCCTCCTCGTCGTAGGCGTCGCAGAGGAAGGCCAGCACCAGACGGTCCACGCCCACCGACGGCTCCACGCAGTAGGGGATGTACTTCTCGTTGGTGACGGGATCGAGGTAATCCAGCGCCTTGCCCGAGTGGTTGGTGTGCTGGGTGAGGTCGTAATCCGTGCGGTCGGCCACGCCCCAGAGCTCGCCCCAGCCGAAGGGGAAGAGGTATTCAAAGTCCGTGGTCGCCTTGGAGTAGAACGCGAGCTGCTCCTTCTCGTGGTCGCGCAGGCGCAGATGCTCCGGGTTCATGCCCAGGGAGAGCAGCCAGTCGCGGCAGAAGCTGCGCCAATACTCGAACCATTCCAGGTCCTCGCCCGGCTTGCAGAAGAATTCCAGCTCCATCTGCTCGAACTCGCGCACGCGGAAGATGAAGTTGCCGGGGGTGATCTCGTTGCGGAAGGACTTGCCGATCTGGCAGATGCCCGCCGGGAGCTTCTTGCGCGTGGTGCGCATGGCGTTCAGGAAGTTTACAAAGATGCCCTGCGCGGTCTCCGGGCGCAGGAAGATCTCGGTGGCGGAATCCTCGTTCACGCCCTGATGGGTCTTGAACATCAGGTTAAACTGGCGAATGCCGGTGAAGTCCTTCTTGCCGCAGACCGGGCAGACGATGTCGTGCTCGGCGATGTAGCTTTCGAGCTGCTCGTTGGACCAACCGTCGCCGGTCTCCGCGCCCTGGGTGAAGTCCTCAATGAGCTTGTCCGCGCGGAAGCGGGCCTTGCAGGCCTTGCAGTCCATCAGCGGATCGTTGAAGCCGCCCACGTGGCCGGAGGCCACCCACACGTCGCGGTTCATCAGAATCGCGCAGTCCAGGCCGGTGTTGTACGGGCTCTCCTGGACGAACTTCTGCCACCAGGCCTTCTTGATGTTGTTCTTGTACTCCACGCCCAGCGGGCCGTAGTCCCAGGTGTTCGCCAGGCCACCGTAAATCTCGGAGCCGGCGAAGATGAAGCCGCGGTTCTTGCACAGGGCCACCAGTTTATCCATCGTGAGCTTTGCCATCGCGTTTCCCTTCTTCTTCTGATTTATGCTGCCAATTCTACCAGAAACGCCCCGGAGTTTCAAGCAGATTGTGTTAACAAAGCGGCCGCGCGGCAAAGTTGTCGCCCCGCTGCGGACGCGGGGCGGCCATTGTCCTCCTTCGGCGGCGGTCAGGGCGTCTCCAGCGGCACCTCCGTGACCCACCAGCCCCGGTTCTGATCGCCCACCCAGGCATAGTCCTCCAAACCGGCCGGCGCCTCCTGCGTCCACGCGGCGGGCAGCGCGTAGCGCACCGCCGCCAGCGCGCCGCCCAGCGCCAGCACGCCCGCCGCCACGCAGGGAAAGCCGCTGCCCTCCGGCATCGGGGCTTCGACGTATACGCACTGGTCGTCCGGCGCGTCCGTCAGCGCGGGCGCGGTCAAGAACAGCGCGCGCAGCGGCTCCGCCGCCTGGGGCCAGGGCGCGTCCAGGTCGATTCCTTCCGCCCTGAGTCGGTCGCAGGCGGCGCTCTCCGCGGCCGCTTCGCTGCGCGCGTCTTCAGCTGCAGCTTCGCCGGAATCGACGGCCGCATCCGGTTCGGCCGCGCCGGGACCGGCGCTCTCCCCCGCCTCCGGCAGCCCCGCGACGGGCTCCCTAGCGTCCGCTGCGCCGTAGAGCTCCCGCAGCGCCGCGCGCACGCTGTCCCAGTTGAGCTCCGCGTGGCCGCAGACGTTGCCGAACAGCGCGATCGCGCAGCTCGCGTCCCCGGCGCAGGTGATCGCGAGCAGCTGATACTGTTCCAGCTCCCGCCCGCACACGTCGCGCGGATCAAAGGTATATCCCAGCACCGTCTGCCCCCGGCTGTCGCGCTGCAGTTCGCCCAGGGCGCAAGCGTAGTAGGCCCCGTCCCTGCTGCGCCCTACCAGCGCCGCGCGCAGCGTGGGACAGTCGTCGGGCGACTGCACCAGAAAGTACATGGTTCCCATCAGCGTGCGCCGCTCCAGGCGCACGTGGCCCGAATAGCCGGACGCGTTGCTCCTGAGCAGGATCAGCGAGCGCCGGTAATCGTTTCGCATCATCGCGCAAACCCCCTTCCCGCCAATTCTATGCGCGCCTTTCTCCGTCTTGCACCGGCAGATGCCGCGTGCGAAGCCTGTCGTGGCTGCGCATCAGCGCCGTGTATGTCGCGTGTCCCTCGTGCACTGCTGCGCGCGGCAGCGCGACGGGTTCCGTGGCGGTGGGCACTGCGGCCTCCGGCGCGGCGGACGCCCGACGGCGACTGTTCGCCGCGCGGCGCAGAAGATCCCTCGGCCCGTCCATAAGCTTTCCTCCTTTTCGCTGAATTTCGATGGAATTGTATGCAAAAATTGACTTAAATGTCTATTTCTAAGCCGCCAGGTTAATATTTTTTGCTATCTGCGGCGGGATACTTGCGTGAATTCTAGTTTGTGTTATAATAACATTGTATAATTAGAATATGTTGTATATTTCAGATATCAGGTGATAATGAGAGGCGGTAACGCTATGAACAACAGAGATAACGACCGCGAGCTCGATTATTACGAGCTTCGCAGAAGGCATCAGGAGTTCAAGGCCCGTTCGCACGCACCGCGCTCCCCGGAGGCGACGCCGTCCGATGCTAAAACCACTCCGGAAAGGAAGCCCGCGCCCGGCAGGAAGGTTGAGCCGGCCGTTGAGCCGCAGGAGGTTTTGCATCCCGACGACGTGCAGGACATGCCCGCCGACGCCCCCGCGCCGTCTAACGAGGAGCGGGATTCGCTCGCCGACTTCGTCCTCCACGATGAAGAAAATTATGAGGATGACGGGGAGTTTGATGACGATTCGGAGGATTTGAACCCCAATCCCTTCGGTTCCTTCATCCGATTTTTCCACGGCGTCAAGGATAATATCTCCGCGCGGCGCGAGGCGGAGGAGGACGCCGAGCTCGAGGCGCTGGACGACGACTCTGACGATGCGCTGGAGGAAGTCGAGGACGATCGCTCCGCTTCCGGGCGCGGCGCGTCCCGCCGCCGCTTCAAAAGGGACAAAAAGGACGAGGACTTCGACGATTTCGACGATGAGGATCTCGACGACGAAGACTTCGACGATTTCGATGAGGATGAAGATCAGGAGAGCGGCTTCAAACGCTTCCTGCATCTGTTCGTCACCCGCGACGATCTGCAGGAGCGGTATGCAAAGCGCTTCCGGGCCGAGATGGGATACTACGATGAGGACGACGACTTCGATTCAGACGAAGATGGCGATTCCCTCGAAGACGCGCGCGCTGCGCAAAGCAAAGCCGAAGGAGGACACACCACCATGGACGAACAGTACAAGCCGGTCTCCGAGCCCGCTCCGCACAAGGCGGAGGAGTTGGAAGCAGGCGGCATGACCCGCCGCGAGCGTCGGGAGCGCGCCATGCGTCTGGCCGCTGAGGAAGCCGCTCGCAAGGCGCAGGAGGCAGCCGCCGCAGCCCCGTCTGAACCGGCTGTAGAACCGATTTCCGTCGAACCGGCGGCCGAGGAACCGGCCGTAAAGCCGCTCTTTGCGGAAGAACCCGTTGCGGCCGAGCCCGCTCCGGCCGCGGAACCCGTTGTGGAGGAGCCCACCCGCGAATTTAAGCCCGTCAGCGTCCGCGATATCGACGAAGAAAAGCAAGATCTCTTTGAAATCTCGGACGGAGACGAGGGCGAAGAGGAAGAAGAGGAAGCCCCCCGCCGGGGCCTGTTTGGAAGATTCCGCGGCCATGGCAGGGACGAGGATGCCGACGCGGACGACGACCTCGACTTGGACGAAGACGAGGATGCCGGCGCGGACGACGATGATGAGGACGAGGATCTCCCCGTCAAGCCTCGCCGCGGCCTGTTCGGCCTCTTCGGAAGATCCCGTGACGAGGATGAAGATGACGAAGACGACGATGAGGACGAAGACGACGAGGACGATGAAGACGATGACGATGAAGACGAGGATCTTCCCGTGAAGCCCCGTCGCGGTCTCTTTGGCCGCCGCAAGGATGACCTCGACGATGAAGACGAGGACGATGAAGACGACGAATACGAAGACGAAGATGACGACGAGGATGATGAGGACGAAGACGAATACGATGAATACGACGATGAGGACGACGACTATGACGAATTCGACGACGAGCCCCAGCGTTCCATCGGCTACCACATCATCGGCGTGCTGAAATGGATGTTGCGCATTGTCGTGTTCCTGCTGGTCTGCGTCATCGTGCTAAACTTCCTCTACGTCACCGGCACGGACACCATCGTTCCGGCCATGCACGACGCCATGGGAGATTCCACCGCCTTCCACTTCCTGTTCTTCGGTTATGACGTGCGTCAGATGCGCGAGGAGCCCGCGGAAGTGATCGACGCGTCCGATGTCGTCGACGAACAGGAGCCGGTTCAGGAGCCCGAGACGGCCCCCGAGGAGGAAGCGCCCATCGCAATTCCGGATCTCGACACCAACGGCGAATTCACCGAAACGCCTGAAGTGAATGCCGCGCCCGTCGAGGGCGAGGGTACCATTGGCTGACAATTCATACTGACCGGCCACCGGTCAAAGGCATCCGGCGACGGCGCGCGGAATGTTCCACGCACCATGCCGGATGTTTTGTACACGCGCAGGAGGTGTATTATCGCATGAAGTACGTCGTCGCCCTGGATCAGGGCACCACCAGCTCACGCGCCGTGGTATTTGACGAGCACGGCGGGATCGCCGCCGCGTACAATCTCGAATTTACCCAGCACTACCCTCATCTCGGCTGGGTGGAACATCGTCCGGAGGACATCTTGGACAGCCAGCTGCGAGCACTGAAGCTCGCCGTGGACAAAGCCGGGATCGACGTGGCGGACATCGCCGCCATCGGCATCACCAACCAGCGCGAAACCACGCTGCTCTGGGAGCGTGAAACCGGCCGGCCGCTGGCGAACGCCATCGTGTGGCAGTGCCGGCGCACCGCGCCGCTGGTGGAGCGATTGAAGGCGGACGGCTTGGGCGCGCTGTTGCGCGACCGCACGGGGCTCGTGCCGGACGCCTACTTCTCCGGCACGAAGCTGCAATGGCTGCTGGACACCATTCCCGGGGCGCGGGCGCGCGCGGAGCGCGGCGAACTTTGCTTCGGCACGGTGGACAGCTTTCTCGTCTGGAATCTGTGTAAGAATCATCCCCATGTGACCGACGCGACCAACGCCGCCCGCACCATGCTCTTTGACATTCACCGCCAGTGCTGGGATCCCGAGCTTCTGCGCGCAATGAACATTCCCGCCTCCCTCATGCCTGAGGTGGTGGACAGTTCCCACGTCGTGGGCATGCTGCGGCGCAACATTCTCGGCCGGGAGATTCCCGTGGCGGCGCTTGCGGGCGACCAGCACGCCGCGCTCTTCGGTCAGGGTTGTCTCCTCCCCGGCGATTGCAAAAACACCTACGGAACGGGCTGCTTCGTACTGATGAACACCGGAGACGCACCGGTTCGCTCTCAAAACGATCTGCTCACCACCATCGCATGGCGTCTGGACGGCAAGCCGGTCTACGCGCTGGAGGGCAGCGTATTCATGGGCGGCGCGGCAGTGCAGTGGCTCCGGGATGAGATGGGTCTGATTCGTACCGCGGCCGAGAGTGAAGCCGTGGCCCGATCCGTGCCGGACAATGGCGGCGCATTCTTCGTGCCCGCCTTCACCGGTCTGGGCGCGCCCCACTGGGATATGTACAGCCGTGGCACCATCGTGGGTCTGACGCGCGGCACCGGCCGCGCACACATCGTGCGCGCCGCGCTGGAAGCCATCGCCTATCAGTCCGCCGACGTGATTCGCGCCATGAGCGCCGACGCGGGCGCGCGGGCCGAAACGTTGCGCGTGGACGGCGGAGCGAGCGCCAACAATTTCCTGATGCAGTTTCAGTCCGACATATTAAACATCGACGTGCTCCGCCCTCAGGTGATCGAAACCACCGCCCTGGGAGCGGCCATGCTGGCCGGGCGCGCCGTCGGCCTGTGGACGGACCGCGATATTGCCGCTTTGCCCCAGTCGGATCGCCGCTTCCAGCCGCGAATGGACGCGGAGCGCCGGGACGCGCTGCTCCATCAGTGGCAGCGGGCCATTGCGCGCAGCAGGGACTGGGCGCGGGAGGGCTGATTCGTCCATCGCATCCTTATGAGCTCCCGGCGAAGCCGGGAGTTTTTCATGCCCGCCACTCCCTCCGCATACACTGACCCAGGTTAAATCGACGGAGGCGAAAGATATGCAGGCGGAAAACGGCGGCCATTCGAGCTTTACGCTCGTCGATCGCACCCACGCGGAGATCACCGGTGTGAGCGACGTGGACTGCTTCAACGATGCGCTGGTCGTGCTGATCACCGAACTCGGCGTCATGACCATCAATGGCAGTTCTCTCAACATCTCCCAACTCAACAAGGAGGAGGGCCGATTGGTCGTAGACGGCGAATTCGACGCGGTGGAATACAGCGGCAGGGCGAAGGGCAAGGGGCTCTTTTCGCGCCTGCTGCGCTGACGTGCTGTTCGCCACCGTCGGCCAGGGCGCGCGCTTCGTCTGGATGATGGCCGCGGGAGCGGTCGTGGGCGCATGGTATCTGCTCACGGCGCTGCTGCGACGCTTCATTCAGGCGGGCTTCTGGCTGACGCTGGCCTGCGACCTGCTCTTCGGCGCGGGCGCGGCGGTCATATTGATCGCGGCGCTCGTCGCGGGCAGCTACGGACAGGCGCGGCCCTTCGAGCTATTGGGCGCGGCGCTGGGCGCGACGCTGTTCGGCGTGGGACTCCTCTCCCCCATCTGGGAGCTTCTGCGCCGTCTGCGCGGCAAATTGGCGCGAATTATGATCTCGCTGGCCAAAAAACGTCCAATTAACATCATATTCAAATGACAGGGATTTTTTGTTAAACGTCGAACATTGAAAAAGACCGAAGTCTGATAAACAGACCCTGGTCGGGGAGGGAATTTTATGCAGCGCCGAATCAATGTGCAGCCCCGGTTTTGGGTGTTCGTCATCGTTGTGATGCTCCTCTGTTTCGGCACGAGCTACGCAGTGACGCAACTGCGATACGGTCAGATCACGGACCACGTTCAGGCGTTGAGCCAGGAAAAAGTAGGCCTGATGGATCGCATCAACGAGCTCTCCACCCAGCTCGACTACGTGAGCACCGACGCCTATGTGGAGCGCGTCGCCCGGGATGAATTGAACATGATTCGCCCCGGTGAAATCCGCTACGTTTCCAACTGAATCCTTCACGATCGCGACGGGCCGCCCGAACGGGTGGCCCGTTTTTCCTTGCTCGTCTCCCCCCACACGCCCGCAGAATTTCCCGAGTAAGCATTTGCCGCCGCTTCCCTGGAAGGATTTTCTGCGCAGGCGGCAAAAACTCTTTGACATGCAAAAGGGAGCGCATGCGCGCTCCCTCAATTGTGTCTCGTTCCTCGGTCACTTTACCGACGTCGGCGGATTGCAGTACGGGCAGGCCTTGAAGTCCCACCGAACCGCGAAGTCCAGATCCACACTGGTTCCGCCGGAGAAGCCCGCGTCGCTGCAGCGCGCGTTCTTGTGGTAGTAGAACTGCGTGCTGTCCGGATCGACGTACACCTGCGTGTCGCCGCTCGCGGAATACTTAACGTCGGATTCCTCGTATGCCTCGGAGCCCGTGATGCAGACCGGGCAGGCCTTCTTGCCCAGCGCCAGCGCCGCAGCCCAAGTGCCGGAGGAAGCCCCTGAGCCCGCATGAGTGCGGCTGGCGTGGTAGTATTTATCGGAGGACGTGGCGTACACCGTCTTCTTTGCGGCGCTCGCGCAGTTCGGGCAGGGCTTCTTGCCATAGTTCATGGCCGTCTCCAGCGTGACCTGCTGCGCACTCTCGCCCGCGCAGGACTTGCGCGTGTGGTAGTAACTGCCGGACACGGTGGCGTACACCTTGAGCCCCGACGCGCCCGACTTATAGGTCTTGGAGTTGGACACCTCCTGCGTGCGCGTCACGCAGATCGGACAGGCGTCCAAGCCGTAAGCCAGCGCCGAGGAGAGCGAGCCGGATTTTGCGCCCGCGCCCGCGCAGGTCTTGGAGCGATGGTAGTACCGCCCGCCGGCCACCGCGTATACCGTCGTTCGGGCCGCCGAAAGGCAGGTCGGGCAGGCCTTCTTGCCGTAGTTCAGAGCTGTCTCCAGCGATACCTGCCGCGCGCCCGACCCGGCGTGCTCCTTGTACCTGTGGTAGTAGCTTCCTTCCGCCGTCGCGTATACCTTGACGCCCGAGGTGCCCGCCTTGTAGGTCCCGGAGGACGAGAGGGCCGGGCCGTCGGAGCTGGTGACAGCGGAAACGTTCATCTGATGGGACTGCACGTTGGTCACCGTGCCATTGCCCGCACTGCTATTCGTACTGTTATTCGCGCTGTTCGCGCCGCTCGTGCTGCCAATGCAGACCGGGCAGGCGCTCTGGCCCAGGATCAGGGCGTCCTGCAGCGTGCGCTGCTGGGCGTTATGCATCCCGGAGCAGCTGGCGTTCGTATGATAGTACTGGCCGCCCGAGGTGGAGTACACCATGCGGTTCGCCGCGGAAGCGCAGGTCGGGCAGGCCGTCTTGCCAGCCTTGACCGCCGCGGAGAGCTCGCCCCGCGTGGCGCCCGTCATGCCGGAGCAGGTGGCATTCGTGTGGTAATACTGGCCGTTCTTCGTGGCGTACACATAGACCTTACCGTCGCCGGAGCCAGCCTCATCGCCGTTCTTCCAGCAATCCGGGCACTCCTGCTTGCCCAGCGCCATGGCCTGCGCCTTGGTGCCCGCGACGGCATTCTTCATGCCGGAACAGGTCGCGTAGGAGTGATAGTACTTGCCGTCGGGCGTGGCATACACCACGGCGTTCGCGCCGGTGGCGCAGGTGGGACAAGCCTTGCGACCCATCTCGATCATCGTGGTCAGCGGCACGCGCGTGGCATTCTGCATGCCGGAGCAAGTGGAATTGGTATGGTAATACTGGCCGTTCTCGGTGGCGTACACATAGACCGTGCCGCCGCTGCTGCCGGAGCCTCCGGAACCGCCGGTGGCTCCGTTGAAGCCGACGGTGGACGCGCCCCAGCACTTGGCGCAGCGATCCTTACCCAGAATCAAAGCTTCCGCCAACGTGCCCTGCACGGCGTTCTTCATTCCGTCGCAATCGCTCTTGTTGTGATAGCGGTCGCCATTACGCGTGAACCAGACCGAGGTCTCCGCGGAGGAGGCGCAGGTCGGGCAGGCCGTCTTGCCATCGAGAATCGCCTTCAAGAGGCCCACGGATTTCGCGTCCTTCATGCTGGAACAGGTGGCGTTGGTGTGATAATACTTGCCATTGTCGGTGACATACACGCTCTTGCCGCTCTTGTCCGTGGAGGAGGAGGTGACGAAGCGCATCTCGCCCTTCTTCACTGAGTTGACCGTCTTCAGAATGCACACCGGGCAGGCCGTCTTGCCTTCCTTCTCGGCGGCTTCCTTGGTGATTTCCACCGCGTCCTTCATATCGGAGCAGTTGGGGTCCACGTGGTACCAGGTGCCGTTTGCGGTGGCGTAATACTTCTCCTGGCCGGGATAGCAGCTCGGGCAGGCCGTCTTACCCTGCTGGATCGCCGCCTCCTGCGTCAGAGTGGAGACGGCCGCGCCCGCCTCAATGTACGTGCAGTTCGGATTGTTGTGGTAGTACAGGCCGGTCGCCGTGGTCATCACCGTGCCGGTGGCCGTCGTGCCGGTTCCACCGCTGTAGCCGGCGATCGGAGTCGCCGACGCGTCGGGCGAGAGCGCGTCCATGGTCTGCACGGGCGTGAGGCCGTCGGTCGCGCCGGGCTGCGCGCTGCCCGAAGGCGCCGCGCTCGACGAAGCGTTCCCCAGCGGGGACACGCCGCTGCTCAGCGCGTCCTCCAGCAGCGAACCGGCCGTCGCTTCGGCCGAGGGCCCCACGGAGGGCTGCGCCGTGGCGGGCGGATTCATGGTGATCGGCGGGTTCGTCTTGGCATCGCCACCGCCCGCCAGAATCGCCGAGATCAGCAGGATCAGCAGAATCACGAACCAAACGCCCGAGGCCGCAGAGACGATCCAGCGGATCGGCGTCTCGAAGCGCCGCCTGCGCCAGAGCAGATAGATGCCCAGCGGCGGCAACAGCACCAACAGCGCGTAGGTGACCCAGTCGTTTTCATCAATATAGCGCATCAGCGGGTTTTCGCTGCCATAGCCCGGATCGTCATCGTAGCCGCCGGCGTCCTCGTCGGAGTAGCGATCGTCATAATCGCCCTCGGCGTAGTCGTCGTCGTAATAGCCATCGTCCGAGTAGCCGTCTTCGGCATAATCGTCCTCGGCGTAGTCGTCGTCCGCGTAGCGGTCGTCGGGATAGCCATCCTCGTCGTAGCCGCCGTAATCATCGCCGTAGTCGTCATAGCGCGATGCGCTCCGCCCGCGTGAAGCGAAGCGGCCGGTATATCCGCCGGTGACAGCAGCGTCGTCGTCCGCCGGGTAGGCGTCGTCCACGTACGCCTGATCATCCATATAGGCGTCGTCGTAGGTTTCCTCCGCGTCCTGGCCCCGCTTTTTTCCAAAGCCGATGCGATGGATCTTGCCGTCCCCGATACGGAAGGCAATTCCATCGTCAGACGTGTTGAATTTTAAAAATCCAATCTTGTGTGTTGCCATATATTTCCACCTCTATCGTGCAAGCTCACTCGTTCGTCCGATCGTATCTCCCGCACGAAGTTTCCACGGGATGCCCTTGCGCCTCGCGTACCGATTATAATTATACCTGCTTTCCTGCGGGCCACAAGTACGCACTTCCTTGTAACCTATTTACTTTATTTGTAATAATTATAATCACTATAAGCATACAACAGAACCCTTTCTCTGTCAATATGATTGTGATGAAAAATTTTAGCCATAATCTTGCGTTTGAATTGACATTTATAACTTATCTAATTTAATATGTCTGCAATTATACGAAATACTTTTGAAATACATATAGAAACCCATTGATTGTCATTTTTTTCTGATATTTTTATGCTATAATCATTGTAGGAGACATATCATTTGGAGGAGAACGACAATGTCCAGAAACAGAGGTCTGCGAATCGGCAACTACAGAATTCAGCCGCTGGGGCTGGCCGCCCTGATCCTGATTCTACTGATTATCATTGCGTGCGTGATCATGTTCGCCGGCAAGCCCTTCGAGGTGGGCGGCGGTGGGTTCCTTTCGCCCACGGCCACGCCCAGCCCGACGCCCTACATCACGCCCGAGCCCACACCCGTGCCCACGCCCACTCCGGCGCCCACGCCGCGCTCGGCGACGATCCGTTCGCTGGGAGAGATTGCCATCCAGGACAATCTGCTCGCCGCGGCCAGGACCGACGACGGTAACTACGACTTCGGCGACATGTTCAGCGAGATTTCCGGCGTCATGGGCAACGCGGATTACACCGTGGCGGACGTCGAAGGTTCCCTCGGCGGAACTGCGGATGCCTCCGGCAGCGGGCAGATGCTGACCCCGCCGTCGCTGATCGAGGCGCTCGCGGCCAACGGCGTGGACATGCTCAATATCGCCAACGACCACGCGCTGGACGGCGGCTGGACCGATCTGCAGGCGGCGTTCGCGAACTGCAGCGCGGCGGGCATGGAGTACGTCGGCGGCGCGCCCTCCCAGGCCGAGCACGACGCGGCCAAGGTCATCGACATCAACGGCATCAAGGTGGGCTTCGTCGCCTACACCGAGACGCTCAATGGCATGGAGGAGCAGACCGACGCCGACGCCGTGAAGTACGGCGTGAACCTCGCGCTCAAGAGCAAGCCGCAGGACGACGTGCAGGCCTGCCGCAACGCGGGCGCGGAGATCGTGGTGGCCTACGTCAGCTGGGGCGAGATGTTCAACCGCGAGCCCACAAAGAACCAGCAGACCATGGCCCAGGTGCTGGTGAAGTGCGGCGTGGATGTGATCATCGGCTACAACCCCCACGTCATCCAGCGCGCCCTGTGGCTCGAGCTGAAGGACGGCTCCGGCAACGTGACCCAGCGCACGCTGTGCATGCTCTCCAATGGCAACTTCCTGTCCGACTCCCGCGAGCAGTACAGCGACTCCGGCGTGATCTTCCAGTTCACCATCCAGGAGAAGGATGATCTGAGCGGTCTGGAGATCGTGAATCCGACGTATATTCCCACCTACGTCTGGCGCATCGAGAACGAGGACGGCACCTACGACTATCGCCCGGTCGCCTGCGGCCAGTGGCTGGAGAGCGCGCCGGAGGGCATGAACTACACCCAGGAGAGCCGCATGCGCGCGGTATGGGCCGAGGCCCAGAGCGCCATGGGCTCCGACGTGGCGACGGTGGCCAACGAATAGTCCGTCCACCCCGCGGTGATCATCGGCTCCAAAACGCTGTTTTGGAGCCGAATTTGTAGGTGAAACGCATGATGAAGCTGAACGAACTGCTGCTGGATTGGTACGACGCCAACGCCCGCGAACTGCCCTGGCGCGGCGAGCGCGACCCCTATCGGATCTGGCTGTCGGAGATCATGCTCCAGCAGACGCGCGCGGGCGCGGTGGAGCGCTACTATGCCCGCTTTCTGGAGCGCTTTCCGGACGTATTCGCGCTGGCGGACGCACCGCAGGACGAAGTGCTCAAGCTCTGGGAGGGGTTGGGCTACTATTCCCGCGCCCGCAACCTGCACGCGGCGGCGAAGCGCGTAGCGGCAGGCGGCGGGCGCTTTCCCGACAGCGTGGAGGGACTGATGGAGCTCCCCGGCGTGGGGCCCTACGTGGCGCGGGCCGTGGCGTCCATCGCCTACGGCGTCCCCGCGCCCGCGCTGGACGGCAACCAGATGCGCGTGCTCTCCCGCTGCTTCGCCGTGGAGCGCGTGCTCAAAACGCCCTTCGACCTGGAGACTGAAGCGGCGGTCTGCCTGGATCGCGCGCGCCCCGGCGACTACAATCAGGCGCTGATGGACCTGGGGGCAGGCATATGCGTCCCGAAGAATCCGCGCTGCGCGGACTGCCCCCTCGCGCCCCTCTGCCGCGCCCGCGCGCTGGGCGAGCCGGAGCGCTATCCGCTGCGCCCCGCGCCCATCCCCAAGCGCGAAGAGCCGCGCACCGTGTTCCTGATCGAGCTGCCGGACGGCATTGCCATCCGCCGCAGGGCCGAGGGCGGCCTGCTGGGCGGTCTGTACGAATTTCCCTCCGTCGAGGGGCATCCGGACCAGGCGGGGGCCGAGGCGCTGCTCGCAGAGCTCGGCTTCGCTGGTGTGTGTGTGGTCGATCCCCTGCCCTCCGCGAAGCACGTGTTCACCCACCTGATTTGGCGGATGCAGGGTTGGCGCGTGCGTGCGGAACGCGCGCCCGGCGGCGTGCTTGCCGCCGATGCGGACGGCCTGCGCACGCGCGCTTTCCCCAGCGCGCTGCGAAGATACTTCGAAATCGCGCTGGAACTGGCCGATTCTCACTCCTAAAGCAAATTCCGCGCGCTTTTCGCATTGAAAAGCCCTGGCATATGTGTTAGAATAAATTGATATTTTGGACAATGAGGTGAAACGACATGCGAGCAATCATAGATGGCACGATCGTGCTGCCCGACCGCGTCCGGGAAAACTCGGCGCTGCTGTTTGACGAAAAGATCATCAACATCATCCCCGCGTCTGAGCTTCCGGCGGACGCGGAGGTCATCGACGCGGCGGGCGGTCTCGTGATCCCCGGCCTGATCGACATGCACATCCACGGCTATCTGGGCGAGGACGCCTCGGACGGCAACTTCGAGGGCATCCGCACCATGGCGGAGGGCGTGGCAAAGAACGGCGTGACCGGCTTTTTGCCCACCACGATGACCGTCTCCTACGCCGAACTGCGCGCGGCTTTCGATCAGATCCGCAAGGGCATGGCCGAGTCTGTGAAGCCGGATTGGAAGGGCGCGGAGGTCCTCGGCGCGAACGCGGAGGGGCCCTTCATCAACCCCGGCAAAAAGGGCGCGCAGGCGGGCGAAAACATCCGCCCCGGCGATGCGGCGTTTTTAAAGGAGCACCTCGACGTCATTCGGGTGTTCACCATCGCGCCGGAGATGCCCGGCAACATGGACTGCATCCGGGAGATGGCCGGCAGTGTGCTGATCTCCATGGGGCACACCGCGGCCACCTATGACGAGGCCCACGCGGCCATCGAGGCGGGCGTCGGCCACGTGACCCACCTGTTCAACGCTCAGACGGGCCTCCTGCACCGCGATCCCGGCGTGGTAGGCGCGGCGCTCACCGATGAGCGCGTCAGCGCGGAGCTGATCGCGGACACCTTCCACGTCAGCCGCCACCTCTTCCCCCTCGTGGCAAAGATGAAGGGCGACAAACTGGTGCTCATCACTGACTGCACCCGCGCGGGCGGCCTCGCCGACGGCGAGTACACGCTGGGCGGCCAGCCGATCTTCGTCAAGGGCATCGAGTGCCGGCTCGCCGACGGCACCATCGCAGGCAGCGTGCTCAAGCTGAACTGCGCCGTGCGCAACCTGCTCGAAAACACGAACCTGCCGCTCTGGGAGGCCGTGAACGCCGCCAGCCTCAACCCGGCCCGGCACATCGGACTGGACGGCCGCAAGGGCTCCCTCGAACCCGGCAAGGACGCGGACATCGCCATCTGCGACCGCGATTTCAACATCCGCCGCACCATCCGTGGCGGCGAGAGCATCTACATCGCCTGACCGCAATCGCCGCGACATAGCGAAGCGGAGGCCCCAAACGCGGATGCCTCCGCTCTCTTTCATTTGTCTGCTTGCGCCGGAAATGCGACGCTCTCGCTCACTCTCCGTAGATGAACGCGTGCAAAAGCTCCCGGTTGCGCTCGAAATTCGGAACGATTTTCCATATGCCGCCCATCATGCCGGATTGGAAGGTTCCATCCGCGGGAATGCGGTTCTGCTCGACCTCCGAGACGTCCATGACCATGAACGCCATGCTGAGATCTTCCAACTCGTCGTCATCCAGGCTCGTCTGGATGATGCTCTCGATGTCGTCCGCGACCGCCGCCAGCTCGTCGACCTCCATGTTCTGCGCCTTGTCCGCCATCGTGAGCAGCACCTTCTGCTGCCGCATGACGCGCCTATAGTCGCTGTCGATGTAGCGGATGCGGCAATAACTCATCGCCAACAGGCCGTTGAGGTGCACCATCCCGCTCTCGTTGATTGAGCGCGCGCCCGCGTATGCCTTCCCGGTGTAACCGCTCGCGTAGCTGTTGATCTGTTTGCGCTCCTTCTCCGTGATCTCGATGTCGATGCCGCCCAGGAGGTCGATGATCTCCACCAGATCCTCCATGTTCACGATCACATAGTCCTCAATATCGGTACCAAAGCACTGGTTGACCGTCTCCACCGCCAGTTCCGGACCGCCGTAGACGGTGGCGGCGTTGATCTTTCCGGTGGAGGACCTGCCGGGAAACTGGACCCAAGTGTCGCGCATGATGCTCGTCATCTTCACGAGGGATTCGTTCCGATTGATGGAGAGTATGATCATCGAATCCGAACGATCGTACTTGTCCATGTTCCGCGCGTCCCCGCCCAGCAGCAGGATGTTCTTCCATCCGCCCTCCTCCGCCTGGACAGCCGAAAAGGAGAGCGCCGCGACAATCGCGAGCGCGATCAAAAACAGCTTGCGCATGATTCTATTCCGCGTCCTCCGTATTTTCCTCATTCGCGCCGAACAGCAGATGGCCGTCGGCGAGTTCATTCGCGTAATCCTCTCCGAATTCATGCTTCAGCGTCAGCCACGCCTCGCGCATGTTGATCACGCGCACCGACGCCGCACGATGCGCATCCGTGGAGATGATGTCCAGCAAATCCCAATCCAAAATCTTGTTGACAAAGTGCCGCGTGCGCATGTCGTGCCCGCGGATGATGCTGGAACAATTCACCTGATAGTATACGCCCAGCTCGTGCTTGATCTCATTCAGGCGGGCGGGATGCTTGAGCAGGCAGTTGTAGCGTTCCACGTGCGCCACGATCGGCAAATAGCCGCTGTGCAGCAGGTTCGTGAGCGCGCCGTGCAGGCTTCCATAGCGCACGTCCGGGGAAAACTCAACGAGCACATAGTCGGTCCCCGCCATCGTGGGAATGCGGCCGTCCTCCAGAAAGCGGCAGGTCTGATCCGTATAGAGGATCTCCGCTCCACCGAATATTTCAATGTCCAACCGCTTTTCCGCGCAGTAGGCGCGGGCGTCCTCCAGGGCGCGGTCGTACTTTTCCCGGTTGAAGCGCTCGATGCCGGGCGTGGCGTGGGGCGTGGCGACGATTCTGCCGATTCCCTGCTCCGCGGCCTTGCGCAGCATCGCGTACATTTCTTCCATGCTCTGCGCACCATCATCGATTCCATGGAGAATATGACAGTGCATATCCGTCAATTTTTGCATCATTGATCACTCTCATCGGAACTGACGCGCCGCACTTTCGCTTGATCGCTCGTCGGCTTGTAGTAATCCGAATAATAATTGGAATAATAGGATCTGTTGTAATACTTCTTGCTGCTGAGCGCATCCAGATCCACTTCGTTGAGCACCGCGCCCAGCACCGCGCAGCCGGTGCGCATGATTTGGCGCTTGGCCTCCAGCAGTTCGCGGCGGCCGACCGAGTTATACTTCACCGCGAAGATCGTCCCATCGCAAGACTTCGCGATCTCCGCCGCGTCGATGATGACGCCCACCGGCGGCGCGTCCACGATCACAAAATCGAAGCGCTCCGACAGGTAGCTGAACATCTGCTTGAGCCGGGGCGTGCTCAGCAGCGCCAGCGAGTTGGACACCTCGCGGCCCACCGGAATCATGTACGCCCAGGGGATGCTCGTCTCATACAGCGCGTCGTTCAGGGAGCACATGCCCGCAAGGTAGTGCGCCGTCCCGTAGCCCGTTCCCGCCAGAACGTGCACGCCATACTTGGCAGAGACCTGCGATCTGCGCAGGTCGCAGTCCACCAGAACCGTCTTTTTGCCCAGTTGCGCCATGGTGCGCAGAATGTTCATCGACAGGAAAGATTTGCCCTCATGGGCCTGCGTGCTCGTCACCATGATGACGCGCTTCTCATTGCCCACGAAGGTCAGATTCGTGCACAGGGTATTGATAGCTTCCTTACAGGCATAATCCAGCCCCTGGAACCGCGTAAACTCCAGCTTATTCATCTCAGCGCCTCCGCTTTTTGCCGTCCGAACCCCTGCGCTCGGGCCTCTCGGCGTTGCTATTCGTGGGCACGACGGCCAGCGCGGCCATATCGGCGTATTTGCGAATGTCGTCGGACGTCTTGATCCGGTCGTCCATCAAAAACTGCACCGTGAGCACGGCGATCATCAGCAGTGCCCCGATCACGAAACCGATGACAATATTGAGCACCCTGCGGGGACGAACCGGCTTCTGCGGCAACAGCGCCTTGGAGAGAATGGACGGCTCGTTGGTATCCATGGTCCGAGATATGTAAGCGCACGCGACCTCGGCATACGTATTGGCGAGATCCATCGCCTCCTTGGCATCGTTCGAGGTGATCGTAACGTCCAGTATGCGCGTATCGCTCGGATTGGTGATGGCGAGCATGTCTTCCAGCTCTTCATAGCTGTAGTCCAGCCCCAGGTTCTGAATCACCTGCTCATGAACTTCCCAGGTATGGAATACCTCCTGATAGTCGGCCGTGAGGTAGTTGCCAATCTGAAAATCGGAGAGATTGATGGCCGAATCACTGCTGTGGGTCACGTAGATGCGGCATGTCGCCTCGTACTCCGGCACCGCCAGCACGAAGCTGTAGATTGCGAAAATCACCATGCCCACCACAGCTGCGGCGGCAATTTTTCCGATATTCTCCAGCAGACGATAGGGGAGTTCGAGTAAATCAATCTCGATTTCGCCGTCCTCCACAGTCTCCACGGCGCGATCCATTCCCTGTAAATCTCTTTCCGCCATACCTTCGCCTCAATTTTGTATTTCAGAACAAGCTATCCTCGTAAAACACACCGATCGCAAGCTCTTGAATCGCGGCCTCGTCCGGCAGAAGCTCGTCCGCCCGGAAAATCGTCGGCAGATCGACCGTCTCCGCGACCTCGTAGCGGTCGGCCTTATCCAGCGCGCGCATCACCGCGCCGCTTTTCATATCCGTGATAAGATATTCGCTGAGCACACCGTACAACTCGTTGAGCTGCTTCGACGGCATCGCCTCCAGCGCCAGCCGCAGCAGGTGCAGCCGCTGCCGCGCGTCGCCCTCGATTCGCCCGAGCTCCGTTACGGCGCTGACGCCATCCAGATCGACGCCCATGTAATCATTGATCAATTCGACGCCAAACATGCCGTTCACCGCCGCCGCCATGCGCAGCAGGTCTTCATTCGGATCCTCCCCCAGCGCATAGACTTCCCGCAACGGCAACCGGCGGCCCTCGACTTCCACCATCACCGCGCCGTCGATGTAGACCGGCGCGATCCGCTTTTCATTATCGTCAATCGCGAACAGCGCCGCAAAATCCGCGCGCGGCACGCCCGCCTCGTCCGGCAGAATTCCGGCGACCAGTATCGTCGTCATTCGATCGCGCAGGTAGTAGGTCTTGCCGGCGTACTCCATGCGCGGCACGTTGCTGAAGCGCTCCTCCAGGTCGCCATGCCCCGACTCTCCCAGAGCCAGCCCCGCCGCCAGGTACAGCAACAGCACAAGGATCGCGCAGCGCCGCGCGGAAGGCTTTCTCATTCTTCTTCCCTTTCGATCAATTCGAACCCCAGCCAAACCGTGACCCGGTTGCCACCCACTTCCAGCGCGATCTGCGCCGTCTGCGACCGCCGGTTCACGCGAATGATCTGCCCCGCGTATGCCTTGAGCAGACCGTCCGTGACGCAGATGCGGTCCCCCTCGTAATAGGCCTTCGAAAAGCCAACCACGCCGTTTTGCGTGAACAGATAGCGCGCGATGTGCAGATCCTCACCGCGCAGCGCCCAGATGCCCTCCGAATCGCGCAACAATCGAAACACATCCTGCCGCCGCACGAACTGCCGCGCGTCGATATTCGCGCCGGTGCGGAAAAATAAATAGCCCGGGAAGAGCGGCACGGCTTCCTCAATTTTACCGGGACCCACCCTGCGCCTGCGCAGCTTCTCCGCGAAGATCGCCTGAACTTCCGGAAATTCCGATTCAATCTCGGCAGCGAGGCTCTTCTCCTTGCCCGTCCGGCAGAACAGGCAACCGTATTTCATCCTCCCGTCCCTCTCGGGGGGGAGTATGTCTACCTCCCATGCGGACATCGCTTCGCCTCCCGAATGGACAGTTCTGCGCACAATACACATTTATTCTATACCTCGGCGCAACAAAAAGTCAAATTATATTCTTGTGAATTTCAAAATTCATCCAGGGCAGAAACTGCCATCCATTTATGCCGCTGTGGCGCGAATTTTCCCGGAAGCATAAAAATGAAGCGGAGGCCACGGCCTCCCAAATCGAAGGAGGAATGCGAATGCCCGCTTTTTATAACCAGGCCACGCTCACCTATGGCGACCGCGTCGTCAACTCCAACACCGTTCAGGGCGAACTCAGCGCCGCGCTGCGCCTCGAAAAGACCGCCCTTCAGGAACGCTACCGCCCCGGCGACATGATCAGCTACGCGATTTCCGTCATCAACTCCGGCGCGACGGACGCCGAGGACCTTCAGCTCACCGACGATCTGGGCGCCTATGACTTCGGCTCCGGCACGCTGGTTCCGATGGAATTCGTGCGGGGCTCCGCGAAATACTACGTCAACGGCGAGCTTCAGGATGGCCCCGACATGAGCGCCGAAGTGCCGCTCACGATCCGCGGCGTCAGCATTCCCGCGGGCGGAAACGCGATCGTCCTCTTCACGGCGCGCGTGAACGAGTTCGCCCCGCTCGGCTCCTGCGCGACGCTCACCAGCACCGCCCGGCTGGATCGGGGCGCGTCCGCCGGGCTCGCCCGCGCGGCCGCCATGCCCGCTGCTGAGAGCGGGGTCACGCTGCCGCTGTCCGCCTCATCGGACATCCATCCGGAGACGGAGGCACTGCTGACGATTCACAAGAGCCTGACTCCGACTACCGTATCCGTCGGCGAGCCGCTGACCTACACGCTGCGCATCGAAAACAGCGGCGCGACCCCGGTGCAGGCCGGCGACGGCGCGATGGTGACGGACCGTTTCGATCCCCTGCTGGACATCTCCTCGGTGCGCTACAACGGCGAGGAGTGGACTTCGCCCGCCAACTACAGCTACGACCGCAGCAGCGGACTGTTCTCCAGCGCCGCGGGCCAGCTCATCGTGCCCGCCGCCACCTTCACCCAGAGCGTGCACACCGGCCGCTGGCAGATCGAGCCCGGCGTGAGCACCATCGAAATCACGGGCACGCTGCGCTAGCGCGTCCGGGCGGCGGTCGGGCCCGCCGCTTACATAGCTGAACCCTTTGTTAACCCGAAACCCCTTTCCCCGCGCCTTTTGATGTGTTAGCATATATATAAGTTCGTTTAAAATCGGAAATCGACTCGGAGGTGCCTTCATGCGCGCAAAGCTTCGCGGGCTGATCGGAAGCCGCGCTTTCTACGTGATGGTGCTGGGCGTGGTGCTGCCGATCATCGTGCAGAACGCCATCAGCAACTTCGTCAATTTGCTGGACAACCTCATGGTGGGCCGCATCGGCACGGAGCAGATGTCCGGCGTGGCCATCGCGAACCAGCTGATCTTTGTATTCAATCTGGCCGTGTTCGGCGCGATCTCCGGCGCGGGCATCTTCACCGCCCAGTTTCACGGCTCGGGCAACGTGGACGGCGTGCGCGCGACGTTCCGCTACAAGCTGCTGATCTGCCTGGGCATCTCCGCGATCGCGCTGCTACTGTTCGCGCTGCGCGGCCCGCAGCTCATCGGCCTGTACCTGACGGATACCACCGATCCCCAGCGCGCGCAGCAGACGCTTTCCTACGCGCTCGAATACCTGCGCGTGATGCTCGCCGGCCTGATCCCCTTCGCCCTGACCCAGTGCTACGCGGGCACGCTGCGCGAGACGGGCGAGACCGCCATGCCCATGTACGCGGGCGTGGCCGCCGTGGGCGTCAACCTCCTGTTCAACTACCTGCTGATCTTCGGACACCTGGGCTTCCCGGCGATGGGCGTGCGCGGCGCGGCCTATGCCACCGTGCTCTCCCGCTTCGTGGAGCTGATCATCATCGCGGCCTACACCCATCTGAATCGCGCGAAGCACCCCTTCGCGAAGGGCCTCTATCGCTCGATGCGGATTCCCGCCCCGCTGGCGGCGGCCATCACCCGCAAGGGCACGCCGCTGCTGGTCAACGAATTTCTCTGGTCACTGGGCATGGCGATGCTCTCGCAAATTTACTCGCTGCGCGGCCTGGACGTGGTGGCGGCCACCAACATCTCCAGCACCGTGTACAACCTGTTCAGCGTCGCCTTCCTGTCCATGGGCAGCGCCGCGGCCATCATCGTGGGCCAGGCGCTGGGCGCGAGCGACGTGGAGCGCGCAAAGGACTACAGCTGGAAGCTGATGGCCTTTTCCGTGGCGATGAGCGTGGCGCTGGGCGCGGCGCTGCTGGCGCTATCGGGGCTGATTCCGCTATTGTACAACACCACGGACTCGGTGCACGCGCTCGCGGCCAATCTGCTGCGCGTCTCCGCCTGCATCATGCCGCTGAACGCCGTCACCAACTGCTCCTACTTCATCCTGCGCTCGGGCGGGCGCACGGGCGTCACCTTCCTGTTCGACAGCGTATTCGTCTGGGCGGTCAACATCACGCTGGCCTGGTGCCTCGCCCACCTCACGGGCATGAACATCGTGGGCATCTACCTCTGCGTGCAGCTGACGGAGCTCATCAAGTGCGCCATCGGGCTGTTTCTGGTGCATCGGGGCATCTGGATTAACAACATCGTCGCGGAAAGCTAAAAGGCGCGGGAAATCTGTGAATTTCCCGCGCGAGGGAAGAGAGAACTGCGGTTTCCTGAATTTCTCACGGAATTCAGGGCGGAAACCTGACTGGCCAGTATTGTTTTCCTTTCGCTTGCGCTCCAGGGAAACCAAATCCGGCGCGCAGGTCGTCGGATTTGATTGAATATGCTGTCCTGCGGTTGGTTTTTTGACAGACAGGGCGGGAGGGGCGTCCCCCTCCCGCGCGTTGGTCACTTTCCGAACAGCTGCACCCAGTAGCAGACGTTCCCGACCTTCATGCAGCAGCCGCCGATGGAGCCGAAGCTCGCGCGCAGCACGTTCTGCCGGTGGCCGCTGGAGCTCATCCACGCCGCCAGCACGCGGTCGGGATTGTTGTGGCCCCGGGCGATGTTCTCGCCGTAGACCGCGTCCGACACCGTGCGCCAGGACGAGCCATCGGGCCGCGTGTGGCTGAACTTTTGCACGATCTCCTCGCAGCGCTCCCGCGCCGCGGCCATCAGTTCCTCGTCCACGCGCAACAGCTCCAGGCCGTAGCGGGCGCGCTCCACGTTGGTCTCGTCGATCATGGCGTAGGTGTAGCTCTCCGAATAGCTCGCTGCCTGCGCTGCGCCCAGCGCCAGCAGCAAAAGCGCCGCCAGCAGGGCGATGCGTCGCCTGTGTTTCATATTCTTCATCTCCCGTGTCATAAAATATGGTTGAAATATATTTCAACTGTATTTTAGCGAAATTGTACAAAATAGTCAATCATATACGAACGTATTTCCACAAATTGCCTTGCAAGGAGGGGTAGAAAGATGGCGGAAGAACTGCCGCGGGCGGACGTCGCCCTATGCGCGCGGGGATTGGCGGCGAGCCGGGAGCGCGCTCGGGCGCTGATCGAGACCGGCTTCGCGTTCGCGGACGGCGAGCGAATCGACAAGCCCTCCCGGCGCGTTTCTCCGGACGCGGCGCTGGAGGTGCGCGGCGAGTGCTGCCCTTACGTGAGCCGGGGTGGCTTCAAGCTGGAGCGCGCGCTGAAGGCGTTTCATGTGAACGCCGCGGGCGCGGTCGCCATCGACGTGGGCGCGTCCACCGGCGGCTTCACGGACGTGCTGCTGCGCGCGGGCGCGCGGCGCGTGTACGCGGTGGACGTGGGCACGGCCCAGCTCGACGCGCGCCTCGCCGCCGATGCGCGCGTGGTCTCCATGGAGCGCGTCAACGCCCGGACGCTGACGCGTGAGATGTTCCCGGAGCCGCCGTCGCTGGGGGTGATGGACGTGTCCTTCATCTCGATCACAAAAATTCTCCCGGCGCTGCGGGAGGTATTGGGCGATGGCGGGCGGCTGATCTCGCTCGTCAAGCCCCAGTTTGAAGCGGGGCGAGCCGCCCTGGGCAAGAACGGAATCGTCGCCTCTCCCGCCGCCCACGAGCGCGTGCTGCGGGAGCTGACCGCCGCCGCGCCGAACCTCGGCTGGCGGGTGCGGGCGCTGGACTTCTCCCCGATCGCCGGAGGCAGCGGCAACATCGAGTTCCTGGCGGATCTCATCCCCGGCGACGGCCGCACGCCCTCCCCCACACCAGAAGAAATTCGCGCGCTGGTGCGCCGCGCGCACGCAGAAGTAAAATAAGGCTGATGGAAGGCCATTGATACGACAAACCGAGGAGTTGATCACAGGTAAGCAAAATCCTCGGTTTGGTCCTTCATATAGGGAACGGACGTGGCATAGCCGCGCCCGCAGACTGTCAAAAAACTAAACGCAGGCCAGCCTGTTCAATCAAATCCGGCGACAAGGTTGCAAATCCTTTGGGTCTGCAAGTCGGCCGATAGGCCGACCGGCTGGCAGTATTCAAGATTTTCTGTAAAGCAGGGAACCGCAAACGCAGCCACCGCGTCAGCGGCCTGGCCCTGGCAGGTTGCCGGGGAAATGCGAAAATGGATGACCGACCCGAAGGCATTGAAGCCTGTGATTCCCATCGTCGTCGGTGAGGACAGCATAGCATTTCTCCGGTGTTCTGTCAAGGTTGGCGTCAATTGACGCTCGCCCGCAGGCATCCTCCCCGGCACTCAGCCTAATTCCGGCTCAGCCGGCCGGGATACATAATATCCAGCTCCGCGTAGACCTGCCCCCAGTTCCGAACGGGCATGGTCCACTTTTTCGTAAGTTCCCAAGTCGCCAGGATATGTCCTGCATGTCGCGGTTCTTCAGCTCGTTCAGCACACTCTGCCAGAACTTCGCCGATTCGTTTTCACCGATCGTGATGCTCAGCTCTTCCTTCCGCCCTTCCTCGTTGATGCCGAGGATTCCATAGGCCGCCGCTTTGCGGATCACATTGTTCTCCCGCATGTTGAATACCATGGCGTCGATGTACACGATGGGATAGACCATGCTCAGCGGCCGCTTCTGTCACGCCTCGATCTCCGGCAGCAGTTTGTTCGTGATCGCAGTGACCATCCCTTCGCTGACCTCGAACCCGTAGATGTCCTGGATCTGCTCCGATACCTGCGCCACGCTCATCCCCCGGGCGTACATCGCGATGATCTTCCCTTCGATCTCGCTGATGTTCTTCTTGTACTTCGGCACCACCTGCGGCTCAAAGTCGCTGTTCCGATCCTGCGGTACCTGAATCGGAATCTCGCCCATACTCGACCGCAGCGTCTTTGGCTTGTACCCGTTCCGGCTGTCCGTGTATTCCGGCTCAGCCTCCTCCCGCGCCTCCATCTGCTGGTCCGACTCTGCCTCCAGCATGTCCTGGATCGTTCCGCCCAGCAGATCCTTCAGTGCCTCCTGGATATCTTCGCCGTCCTGATATCGTACATCTCGATGAGTTGCCCGATGATGTCTCATTTCTCTTCATTCATCCCGTTTTTCCTTTTCCTGCCCATTCGTTTCCCTCCTGTGATATCTCTATTCTATCACAGTCCCTTGTCTTTTACAGAAAATGTTGAACAGGCTCGCACAAGCGGAATTTTTCCTTCAAAATTAACGTTTTTCAAACGCTTTTCAACGAAAAAAGCGGCCATTTGCAGGTTATTTGGTCCGCTCTTTCATTTCCGTCAATTCAAAATCGAGCTATTCTAGTATCAAAAACGAGATTCTTCCTCCGCTCGCACACATGCGTCCGGCGTGTAAAAACATTGTAATTCTTTTCCAAAGCCAAAAAATTTGGCAGAAAGCCGCTTGACAGCTTCGGCGACTTGTGATAAAATTTCGACATATTCGATGACGGGACGAGAGTAGTCAATGCCTGTGCCGCACAGAGAGCGCCCGGGTGGTGGAAGGGCGCGGGGCAGCTTGGCGAAGGCCTTCCCAGAGAAGCGCACCGAAAGCACGGGAGTATGGGGAAGCGAGTAAGCTGCGCTGGGTTCGCCCATTACAGCGTCGGGCAGATGGATCTGTCCATGAGGCCGGTTTCCGCAAGGTTGCCGGTGAAATAAGGTGGTACCGCGAAGCGACGCTTCGCCCTTATGGTTTTCATCAAGGGCGGAGCGTCTTTTGTTCTGCCCGGGAAAGGGTTCTCGTACCATTCAACGAAAGGGGCAACAAGTATGCAAATCATCGAGTCTGTCAACAATGCTGTCAACGGCATCGTCTGGGGCTGGCCGGGAATGATCCTGCTCCTGGGCGTGGGCCTGTATCTCACGCTCTTTACCAAGGGCCTGCAGTTCCGCAAGTTCGGCTTCGCCATGAAGAACACCATCGGCAAGATCTTCAAGAAGCAGGAAGCCGGCAAGGGCGCCATCACCCCGTTCCAGGCGGTCTGCACCGCGCTGGCGGCCACGGTCGGCACGGGCAACATCGCGGGCGTCGCGGGCGCGATCGCGCTGGGCGGCCCGGGCGCGGTGTTCTGGATGTGGATTTCCGCCCTTCTGGGCATGTGCACCAAGTTTTCCGAGGTCACGCTGGCGGTGAAATTCCGCGAGCGCAACGATAAGGGCGAGTGGGTCGGCGGCCCGATGTACTACATTACCAACGGCCTGGGCAAGAGCTGGAAATGGCTAGCCTGCATCTTCGCGGCGCTGGCGGTTCTGGCCTCCTTCGGCATTGGCAACGCCACGCAGGTGGGCTCCATCAAGGACTCCATCAACTCCATGCTCTACAACTTCGGCGTGTTTGACTCCACCAAGGGCCTGCCGGTCGTCAACTGGATCATCGGCATCGCGCTGGCGGTCATCCTGCTGCTGGTCATGGTGGGCGGACTGAAGCGCCTGGCGAGCGTCACCGAGAAGCTCGTGCCCTTCATGGCGGTCATTTACATCGTGTTCGGCCTGGGCGTGCTGATCATGCACATCGGCAAGATCCCCGCCGCCCTCGTCTCCATCTTTGAGGGCGCGTTCTCCCCGAAGGCCGTCACCGGCGGCATCGTGGGCAGCATGGTCGTCGCGATGCAGCGCGGCATCTCCCGCGGCATCTTTTCCAACGAGGCCGGCATGGGCTCCGCGCCGATGGCGCACGCCTCCGCGGAGACCGATCATCCCGTACGTCAGGGCCTCTACGGCATCTTCGAGGTGTTCATGGACACCATCGTGATCTGCACCATGACCGCGCTGGTCGTGCTGTGCGCGGGCCAGGGCCTGGAGTACGGCACCAACGTCGGCGCCGAGATGACGATCTCCGGCTTCACCGCCACCTACGGCGGCTGGGTCTCGATCATCACCGCGATCGCGATCTGTTCCTTCGCCTTCTCCACGATCCTTGGCTGGAGCCTGTACGGTTCCCGCTGCTGCGAATACCTGTTCGGGCCCAAGAGCGTGACCCCCTATGTGGTGATCTTCGGCCTGGTGGCCATCGTGGGCGCGGTCGCGGACCTCGGCCTGCTCTGGAGCATCGCCGATACGCTCAACGGCCTGATGGCGGTTCCGAACCTGATCGCGCTGGCGCTGCTGTCCCCGGTGGTGTTCAAGCTCGTGAAGGAGTTCTTCTCCAAGGAATCGCAGCCTGATCTGCGCAAGTGAGTCTTCCCCGGCGCCTCCGGCAAATCGCCGGAGGCGCTTTTTCTCTTTACACAGATGTGCTATCCTAAATTCAATGAACGATTCGGGAGGACCGCCATGAAGATGATGATCGCATCCGACATCCACGGCTCCGCTCGCTGGTGTGAGAAGCTGCTCGCCGCCTGGGAGGCCGAAGGCCGCCCGCGCCTGCTCCTGCTGGGCGACCTGCTCTACCACGGTCCTCGCAACGATCTGCCCGATGGCTACGCCCCCAAGCGCGTAATCGAGCTCCTGAACGGCATTCGCGATCACATCCTCTGCGTGCGCGGCAACTGCGAGGCGGAGGTCGATCAGATGGTGCTCGCTTTTCCCGTGATGGCGGACTACTGCGTGCTTCCCCTCCCCGACCGTGCGATCTACGCCACGCACGGCCACGTCCACGGTGAAAAGAATCCTCCGCCGCTGCTTCCCGGCGACATCCTCCTCTGCGGCCATACCCACGTGCCGGCATTCAACCGCCACGAAAGCTTCCTCTACGTCAATCCTGGTTCCACGTCCATCCCCAAAAACGAGACGCCGCACAGCTACATGACGCTGGAAGACGAACAGTTTTTCTGGAAGGATCTGGCCTCGGGCGAAACATACCGAAGTGAATCCATCAATCGCGGCTCGGATTCATTTCTTAACAATTGATCTCTTGACAAACTTCCCCAAATGCGCTATGGTATATGAGCACTCCGAGAGGGGCGCAAGGTCCTTTAGCTCAGCTGGATAGAGCGTCTGGCTACGGACCAGAAGGTCGGGGGTTCGAATCCCTCAAGGTCCGCCATATCACCTACTCGCTTTTGATACAAGCCGGTAGGTGATTTATTTTACCCCTTTCGCCCCGAAACCCGCTGCGGCAGAGGATTTCTGTCAATATTTCGCCAAATCATAAGCGCTTCAATATTCGCGTCATTCTCGGCGGGTGAAGCGCCACAACCACTGAATGTTGCAATTGTGAACGCCAAAGACCGCTACACATCAACCCTTTTCACTGAGCCGCTTTCTTAATACCAGTCGTGTTTCTCGCCACGGTCGAGGGCGTTGATGCGCGCCATTTCGTCGTCGGTCAGCGAGAAGTGATAGAGTTGCGCATTCTCCCGGATGTGGTCGGGGTTGCTGGAGCCAGGGATCACCACCACGCCCTTCTGCAAATTCCAGCGCAGGATCACCTGCGCCGCGGATACACCGTGGGCCTGGGCGATTTCGTTGATCGTCGCGTCGCCCAGCAGTTCCGTCGTGTGTCCCCGGCCGCCCAGTGGATACCAGCCCTGCACCACGATGTCATGATTCTGGATGAAGGGAATCACGTCGTTCTCCTGATAGTAGGGATGAATTTCGTTTTGCACCAGCGCGGGCATGATTTCCACCTGCGATAGAAACTCCGTCAGCTCCTCCACGTACCAGTTGGACAGCCCCAGGGAGTGAATCTTGCCATCCCGCACAAATTGCTCCATCGCATGATACGCCGAAACGTCGTTCGGGTCGGGGTGGTGTAGCAGCATCATGTCCACATAGCCGAGATCCAACCGATCCAGGCACGCCTGAATGGATTCCTCCGGGTTCGCCATCTCACTTCCAGGGTAGATCTTCGTGATGACAAACACATCTTCGCGCTGCACGGTGCCCTCGGCGATTGCCTCGCGGATGGCCTGACCGACCTCCTGCTCGTTGCCGTAGGCGGAGGCTGTGTCGATCAGCCGCACGCCGCATTCCAGCGCCGCCTTCACGGAGTTGACGCACTCGTCCCCGTGCAGACTATAGGTGCCCAGGCCGTTGATGGGCATCGTATAGCCGCTGTTGAGCAGCACCGTTCCGTGTTCCAAATCAAATTCCGGACGTGCGTCGGGTTTCACTCCGCTCTCTTCCGCGTATGCGCCTGTCGCCGTAAGTGCTGTCAATATCAAGACGAGTGTAAGTCGAAACAATCCATTCATAATTCAAATCCTCCCATCCGTTGATTCTGCGATGTTTACTGACTCCATTGATAGAACAATATCAGCAGGGCACGATCGGCATCAGACGATCTCCGCCCACAAGCGGCTTTATTCCTCCGGAGGCTCGATGGTTCGGATCACCTTTGCGGGCACGCCACCGACGATCGTCAGTGGCGGCACATCCCGTGTGACCACGGCACCGGCGGCGACGACCGACCAATCGCCGAGGGTGACGCCTGGCAGAATCGCAGCGTTGGAGCCGATCCAGACATGCGCACCAATATGGATGGGCGCGTAGCGGTTCCGGCGGCCGCACCTCGGATCGAGGTCGTGGTTGATCGTCGCCAGCACGACATTGTGACCGATCAGTACCCCGTCGCCGATGGTGATGCCCCCCTGATCCTGAAAGTGGCAGCCGGAATTGATGAACACATCCCTGCCGATGGTGATGTTCTTCCCAAAATCCGCGTAGAACGGCGGAAACAGTCGGAAGGATTCGTCGATCTCCTTCCCCGTGAGCCTGGACATCAGCGCGCGAAGCTCCTTCGGTGGATGGTAGTGGGCGTTCATCTCCATGCCGATCTCGATGGCCTCCTGGCAGAGCGCGTCGAACATCGCCCGCCACTCCGGACGCTTCGCACCCTCTCCCTCCACGCCGTGAAATTCCCGAAGAATGTCCTCAAGGGTCAAAACAGTCGGCATTGTGCAACTCCCTTCCCCAGCGCGGCTGAGATTTCCTTTTTATATGAGCTTCCTTTTGCCTCTTTCGCAAAAACAATCCTGCTGGGCTTCTCCGATAAAAAGATTATATCGACTTCCAAAAGAAATATCAAATACATATATTGAATATCCGTTTATACTTGAAAAGTATGAAATGCTGTGCTATAATGAAATAAAGAGAGGAGCGCTTGACTTGGACATTCGCGTGTTGGAATATTTTCTGGCGGTCGCCCGGGAACAAAGCATCACAAAGGCTGCCGAAGCGCTGCACATGACGCAGCCGCCCCTCTCCCGCGCGCTCAAGGATTTGGAAGAGGAACTGGGGACGCAGCTTCTGATTCGCGGTCGCAGGGTGGAGCTCACGGAGGACGGCCTGCTGCTCAAGCAGCGCGCCCGGGAGATCGTGGAGCTGATGGAAAAGACGAAGGACGCCTTCCATGATGGCGGCGAAGATGTCGCCGGCGACGTGTACATCGGTTGCGGCGAAACCGAAGGAATGCGCACGGTAGCTCGGACGATCCACTCCATCCGCCAGGCGCATCCGCAGATTCGCTTTCACCTGTCCAGTGGCAACTCCGAGGATTTGACGGAGCGGCTGGATCGGGGGCTATTCGACTTCTGTGCGCTGTTTGAGCCCTGCGACTACGCCAAGTACGACCACATCCGGCTGCCTGGCCGCGACCAATGGGGCGTGCTGATGCGCCGGGACTGCCTGTTGGCCGCGCGGAAAGTGATCCATCCCGAGGATTTGCGGAACCTGCCGCTCATCGCGTCCAGTCAGTCCATCGCCCACAACGAGCTCTCCGGCTGGCTGGGACAGGATACGAAGGAGCTAAACATCGTCGCCACCTAC
This sequence comes from uncultured Clostridia bacterium, assembly GCA_947596085.1. Lineage (GTDB taxonomy): Bacteria > Bacillota > Clostridia > Christensenellales > Aristaeellaceae > SFTH01. Next base: position 103,944 of record CANQEW010000001.1, read on the forward strand.
AATCTGATTTACAACGCGGCATTGCTCGTCGCCGAGGGCGTCGGCTACATGATTTGCCTGGATCGCATCGTGCGGGAGCCGGGAGAGGGTCTCTTCTGCTTCCGCCCGTTGGAGCCGAGGATCGAAACCGGTTTGGATATCGTGTGGAAGAAGTATCATGTCTTCTCCCGAGCCGCTGAAGTCTTTCTGACCAAATTAAAACAGCAGATTTCCGAGAAGGACGAATAAGCGCCGCCATCCATATCTTTCAGGTATGGATGGGCAGTCTTTTTCTGTATTTGAATTTCATCTGGCGGTATGCTATAATCTTAAATGGAATATATTGTAACTCTGGGACGCATCGGCTTCAACAGGGAGGACATGGCGATGATTTACAGGGAATTTCAAGGAATGAAGCTTTCAGCGCTGGGGCTGGGCGCGATGCGCCTGCCGGTGATCGACGGCGACGACGCGAGGATCGACGCGCTGGCCGTGGAGGAGATGGTCTCCTACGCGATGGCGCACGGCATCAACTACTACGACACCGCCTGGGGCTACCACGACGGCAATTCGGAGACCGTGCTTGGCGCGGCGCTTCGCAAGTATCCCCGGGAGAGCTACCATCTGGCGACCAAGTTCCCCGGCTACGATCTTGCCAACATGCAGAAGGTGCAGGAGATTTTCGAGCGCCAGCTGGAGAAGTGCGGCGTGGACTACTTCGACTTCTACCTGTTCCACAATGTGTGCGAAATGAATATCGACGCCTACCTCGACCCGAAGTACGGCATCTTCGACTATCTGGTCGAACAGAAGAGGGCAGGGCGCATCAAACACCTGGGCTTCTCCGCCCACGGCAACATTCCGGTATTGGAGCGCTTCCTGAACGCCTATGGCAAGGAGATGGAATTCTGCCAGATTCAACTGAACTATCTGGACTGGACATTCCAGGACGCGAAGGTCAAAGTGGAACTTTTGAATAAGTGGAGGCTCCCAGTGTGGGTGATGGAGCCGCTGCGGGGCGGCAAACTGGCGAAGCTTCCGGAGAGCGTCGAACACGAACTTAAGGCGCTTCGCCCGGACGAGGGCATTCCCGCTTGGGCGTTCCGCTTCCTGCAGGGCGTACCGGGCGTGACGATGGTGCTTTCCGGCATGTCCAACGCCGAGCAGCTGAAGGCGAACGTCGCCACCTTCGAGACGGACAAACCGCTCACTGAAGCGGAGCTAGAGAAGCTGCTGGCGCTGGCGGGCGGCATGCTCAACAACACGCTGCCCTGCACGGCCTGCCGCTACTGCACGAGCCACTGCCCGCAAGGGTTGGACATTCCAATGCTATTGAAGCTCTACAACGAGCACAGCTTCACCGGCGGCGGCTTCCTCGTGCCGATGGCGCTGATGGCGGTGCCGGAGGACAAGCAGCCTACGGCCTGCCTGGGCTGCCGCAGCTGCGAACAGGTCTGTCCCCAGCAGATCAAGATTTCCGAGGCGATGGCGGACTTCGCCAAAAAGCTCAACGGCTGAACCGCCGCGAATCCTCATCATTTTCGGCAAACGCTGCTCACTTTTCACTCAATGCGCTCCACTGTGGGCGCATTTTTCATGCCCCTTGAGATGGCTCAGAACGCAAAGCAACGGTTTGATACATCGCAAAATGAGTCGTATCATATCCCAAGATGGAGGGTGAATTGCCTCCATAGCGGCGCAAGCGATTAACGGGGCCGCCGCTCAATGAGCGGCGGCCCCCTACCTCACCAGCAGCTGCCGCAGACCGGCGGCCTGCAGCGCTTCTTCTTCGGCGGCAGACAGGGCTTCGGCGGCCTGCGCACGCAGATGCTCAGGTTTCCCCCCATGTCCACGCACAGCTCCACGTCCGCGTACTCCCCGGGGCACGCTGGATTCTGAATGCGCACGCACTGACAGTTTTCCTGCGGCGGCGGACATTCGCAGCCATTGAACAGGGGCATCTGCACGCTGCTCTGAGGCGCATAGCAGGACGGGAACAGAGGCATCCGTCCGTATGTCATTTCTCTCCCTCCTCACTTCGGCCGTTCCACCGCTCAATGTAAAAGATCGCGGCCCGAATCCGGCGCGCGATCGCGCGGAATCGGCCGCTTTAAACTATGTCCGCGCGTCGTTTCCCGTTCCATGATTGAAGAAAAGCGCGCCAATATGGTATACTGTATTCGTGAACATTCAATCTAGGAGGAGGGGTTCGCATGCGGTTTCTACCGAAGGGTGAGTGGAAAAACGCGCTCTACATTCTGTCCGGTCTGTGCTTCAGCGTGCTTGGCTATGAGCTGTTTCTGATTCCGAACAGCATCGCGGCGGGCGGCTTCACCGGCATCGCACAGCTCATCAACAGCGCCACGGGACTGCCCATCGGCGCGATGGCGCTGGCGCTGAATGCCCCGCTGTTTCTGCTCTCGATCCGCTCGATCGGCTGGCGCTTCGCGCTGCGCTCGCTGATCGCTGCCTTCGCCTTTTCGCTGGCGCTGGACACCCTGGGGCTGCGCTTTGCCGTGCAGGATATCTGGCTCGCGGCGGTCTATGGCGGGCTGTTCAGCGGCGCGGGCTTCGGCCTCGTGATGCGCGGCAGCGCCACCACCGGCGGCAGCGAGATGCTCGCCAGCCTCCTCCACCGCCTGATCCCGCCGCTGCGGGTGAGCGTCGGCACCTTTCTGGTGGACGGCCTGGTCATCGCCGCCTCCGCCTTCGTGTTCGACGCGACGCGCGCCATGTACGCGCTGATCTGCACCTTCATCACCAACCTGATGGTCGATCTCGTGCTGGAAGGGCCGGACTCCTCCCACGCCTTTTTCATCATCTCCGATCACAGCGACGAAATCGCGCGGCGCATCCTTCAGGAGCTCGACCGCGGCGTGACCGCCCTTGACGGAACCGGCATGTTCAGCGGCGCTCCGAAGCGCGTGCTGCTCTGCGCCGTCAACCGCCTGGAGACAGTGAGCCTGCGCCGCATCATCTTCGCGGTGGATCCCAGCGCCTTCATCATCTCCACACGCAGCCGCGAAACCTACGGGGAGGGCTTCAAGGCGCTCTACCGCTAGGCGCGCAGCCGCTGAATCCGTCGCGGCGGAAAGACCGTACAGAGCGCGACCGCTTCGATCTTTTCGTCCCGAATCGGGCCCACGCCGCGGCTGTCGTGGGAGCTCGGGCGGTTGTCCCCCAGCAGGAAGTACTCGCCCGGCCCAAGCGTGCGCTCATCCATGTCCCGAAGCCAGGGCCGAAGCGCAAAGCGCTCCTCAACCGGCGCTCCGTCGATCCACAGCCGCCCCTCCGCCAGCGCCACACGCTCGCCCGGGAGCGCGGCCACGCGCTTGATGAAGAGTTCCTTCCGTCCGGGATAGCGGCACAGCACCACGTCGAAGCGCCGCAGCTTTCCGCAGAGTCCGCGCCGCAGAGCAAAGACCAGATCGCCGTTTTGCAGCGTATCCCGCATGGAATTTCCTTTCACCACCGCGAACAGGCATACAAATCGCCGCAGGAGCAGCGCAAGCGCGACTCCCGCGGCGATTTCCATTGTCCATTCCAGCAGCAGATTCCAGCGCATCGCTCACTCCACGCCGCGGCTGCGACGGAATCGCAGCATCTTCGCCCGCAACACGGCCAGCGTCTTTCGATCCTTGGGATAGAGCACGCGCAGCAGCAATATTGCAAGCGCCACCGTGATCAACTTCTCCGGCGTGAAAGGCAGCCACAAAAAGCCCATATACGCTCCACCCACCGCGCGCATCCAGTTGATCTCCATCGCCATTCCGAGCCCAAACAGGATGTAGCTCCAACCATTGGTGATCATCCACGCGATGGCCAGGCAGAGCAAAAGCCGCGGATTCAGAAGCACACGCAGCGCGCGCTTCGCCTTTTCCACAAGCTTTTCCCGAGTGAGCGAGCGTCGAAACGCCGCAAGTCTTGCTCCAATTCTCACAGCCATCCTCCATCGCATGGACACAATTTCATCATCATTATAACATACTCGCCACGCCGGGTCAATCCCCCATTGCCGTCGCCGTTCGATAGCATTGTAGGTTTGTCAAACATCTTGGACAAGAGCGGCAGGTAAAGCAAACGCATCGGCATGGAGCTGGAGCGGCATTGATGGGTAACAGGCTGGAAGCGGAAGCCGGCGAGGGAACAGGAGCGGGAGAAATCGTCATAGCAGTGTACTGGTGGAGCTGAGATCAGGGTTGGCAATGCGGCACAGAGGGACGACCCTGACGTCAATCCGAATTTGCTTGCCCGAATGCGCCTCTGCTCATACAGCTTGGAAATGCGCTTCTTCTTTCCCTTCTTCTCCTCTTTTCCAAGATGTATTGTGGTCCTGCACTTACTCCAGATGGAATGCGTAAACATTACTTGCGCAATCGCCATAAATATGCTAATATAATATTAACTTGAATGTGTTATGCATATGGAGGATGCGCATGCCATACAATAAGACAATCAATTTGCTAATATTCGATGGCGATCCAAACGGTAGAATGATGGCGGAATTATCGAATTGGAACGGCCGGGTTTATAAAATCGCGCGCAATGCGCTGACGGTTTTCTCTGAACGCGATGATGCGGAGAATACGGGCGTTTATTTCCTCTTTGGACGGGATATCAACAACAACGGTACGATTTACGTCGGAGAAGCGGAACACATGTTTACGCGCCTCAAACAACACGTAAACGATCAGGAGTATTGGACCGATTGTGTCGCCGTGATCAGCAAAGATGATCATTTGAACAAGGCGCATGTCAAATACCTGGAGCATGAATTTTACGATGCGGCTAAATCCGCAGGCAGATATGTAATCGTCAACTCGACAATACCTACGCGAAGCTCTGTCTCTGAATATGATGCCGCAATGCTGTTGGAATTCTTCGATTATACAAAGCTATTGGTTAACACGATGGGCTATAAAGCGTTTGACTCCATATCGCAGGCCGTAGATACGGGGGTATCCTTCGATACGTTTTTGCTGACGGGGCCGCGAGGCGCGGATGCCAAAGGAATACTGACCGCGGATGGATTCACCGTTCTGAAGGGATCGATGATCGCAGATGGGGTTACCAGAAGTTATCCAAGCAGCATCAATAAGATAAGGGCGCGACTTCTTCAGGATGGAATCATTGACAGCGAATACAAATTCACGAAAGATTATCTGTTTTCGAGTCCTTCTTACGCGGCGGCCGTCGTGCTGGGGCGCAATGCGAATGGGCGCACGGAATGGCTGACGGAAACAGGACAAACTCTGAAATCAATCGAAGAGGCACGTTTGGCGTAGAAAGAGGGAGGCACGAAAGTGCTTCCCTCTAAAAATCTGCGATGCGATATTGAACGTCCTCCCCGGCATACAGCTGCGTGAGCGAAAGCGCTTCCTCGGTGTGATGGATGGCCGCGTTTTCGCAGTAGACGCTGTAAACGCCCTCCCGGGCAAGATCGTCCAGCGCGGCGGGATCGAACTCGTCCGCGATGTAGACGGGGATGAGCTTCAAAAGAATCTCGGCACAGCCCGCGCTCGTGGAGTAGGCCGTAAGGTCGTTGATCGCGTCCCGGCACAGGCCATCCCGCGCGTCCAGGTGGGACGTTCGCATCTCGCCGCCCGGGAGCGCGCGATAGTACCGGCCGTCCGATGGATCGCCGGGGTAGCCGCGCAGGCTGACGATGGCGTGCGCGCCGCGATACCGCATCACGGCGGCGGGATAGACGGTCGCGCCCACGCGGTCGTAGAGGTTGAGTGCGTAGTCCGTCTCCCCCGCCGCGTCCAGGTTGCGCGCGAAGCCGTCGCAGCTTGAGATCGTGCCGATGGAGTAGCCGCTCGCCGTCAATCGCTCGGCCAGTTCGTCCGCGATGAAGGCGTTCTTCATCCAATAGAAGTCGATGAAGCTTTCGATTTCCTCCGACCGGGCGAAGGCGAGGTATTCGTCCGACACGCGCAGGCGGACGCGATTGCCGCCCAGCAGTTCGAGATTCACCTGCGCCGGGTCGTTGACGTAGGCGCAGACCGATTCACACCACGCGCGCAGCGCGTCGTTCTGGCGCGGGTCGAACTCAGCGGTCTGGGACGCGTCCTCACAGTGAAAGATGCCGCTGTAGATTTCATAAACCGGCGCGAGGTAGAGCGAGCGGTCGCCGCTCCCCGCGACGCGCTCGAAGGCGCGGTACAGCGCCGCGTCCACTTCAATCTCCTCGTTGGGGCGGAGGTTGAGGCTGCGCACGTTGACCACGCCGTCGAACTCCACGTCGTTGGAAAAGAGGCGATAGGCGTCCACGCAGGCCTCGGAATAGAGGCGGACGAGCGCACCGCGCTCGGCGGCGGGAGAATCCGTCGTGCCCAGCGGATAGAGGAAGGTGAAGTCCCCCGCGCAGCTCGCCTCTCCGGAGGTTTCTGCCTCGATTTCGGCCCAGCCCGCCTCGACCGAGGAGCGGGAGTTCAGCGAAAAGACGATCAGACTCACGCCGAGGGCAAACAGAATCAGCGCGAGCGCCAGGCGCAGCTTTGTGTGCCTGGCGTTCAGTTCGATCTTTTGTACCGGCGGGACATAGGGCCGCTTGTCCCTGGCAGTGCGTCCCAATCAGATCACCGCCAGTATCAGCAGCAGGGCGAATATCAGCAGTATCACGCCGATGGTGATGAAGCCGATGACCGCGCCCTTCTTACACGCCTTATAGTTGCGGATGTGCCTGTGCTTCTTGAACAGCAGCGCGGCGATGATGCCGAGCACGGGCAGGAAGAAGGAGAGCACCGCATACCAAGCGCTGCCGGTATCGTGCACGGGCGCGCTCAGGAACTGCGCCTCCGCGGCGGCCTCGGTCGCGTCCGCATGTCCCTCCTGGACGTGCGCGCCGCCCTCGGCGATCTGGATGGGCTTGAGGGGCACGCCGCGCTCGCGAATGGCCTTGTACTCCTCGATCTCCTTCTTGTTGCCGTAGACATAGTGATCGTGGCCGATGCAGACGAACTCCGGCTTGTCCACGGAGTAGTCGTGCATGGAGGGATCGTAGATGTACTGCACCTTGTTCTTCTCCAGCTTCGGATCGGGGATCGGGATCGCCGAGATCAGCGAGTGGGTGTAGGGGTGCAGCGGATAGTCGAACAGCTCCTCCGCGTCCGCCACCTCCACGATGCGCCCCTTGTAGATCACGCCGATGCGATCCGAAATGAAGCGCACGATGGACAGGTCGTGGGCGATGAACAGGTAGGTGACCTGCTGCTCGCGCTGGAACTTCTTCAGAAGGTTCAACACCTGCGCGCGGATGGACACGTCCAGCGCAGAGATGGGCTCGTCGGCGACCACCAGCTCCGGCTCCATGACCATGGCGCGGGCCAGGCCGATGCGCTGGCGCTGGCCGCCGGAGAATTCGTGGGGATAGCGGGTCAGGTGCTCGGGCAGCAGACCCACCTCGTGGATCATGTTTTCGACCTTGCGTACGCGGTCCGCCTCGTTCTCGAACAGGTGGAAGTTGTACAGGCCCTCGGAGATGATGTAGTCCACGGTGGCGCGCTCGTTCAGCGAGGCGGCGGGGTCCTGGAACACCATCTGCACGTTGCGGATGACCTCGCGATCCAGCGCGTGCGCGATCTTGCCGCTGATGCGCACGCCCTTGTACTGAATCTCGCCCGCGGCCAGCGGGTTCACGCGAATCACCGCGCGGCCGATGGTGGTCTTGCCCGAGCCGGATTCGCCCACCAGCGAGAAGGTCTCGCCCTTGTAGATGTCAAAGGAGGCGTCGGTGACGGCGCGCACGGCGCTGTCGCCCTTGCCGAAAGTGATGTCGATGTCCTTGATGGACAGAAGGATTTCCTTGCCGTTCTCCGCGATGGGCCCATGCTCCGGGAAGCGGGAGACGCGGCCGGCCGTTTTCGCATTCGTTGCAGTCACGTTCATCACTCCCCTCTCAAATATTGAAGGCGGCCATCAGCTTCTCGTGGATGCCGCAGATGCCCTCGGGCTTTTCCACCTTGGGCGCGCGCGGGTCGAGCAGCCAAGTCTTCGCGTAGTGGGTCTCGGACACCTGGAACATCGGCGGCTCGGCGAGCGTGTCGATCTTCAGGCAGTAGGGATTGCGCGGCGCGAAGGCGTCGCCCACGATGGCATTGTACAGCGACGGCGGCGTGCCGGTGATGGAGTAGAGCTGCGTGTTTCGCTGCGCCAACTGTGGAAGCGAGGACAGCAGCGCCCAGGTGTAGGGATGCCGGGGATCGTAGAATACCTCCTCCACGGTGCCCAGCTCCACAATCTGGCCCGCGTAGAGCACCGCGACGCGGTCGGCGATGTTCGCCACCACGCCCAGGTCGTGCGTGATGAACACGGTGGTGAAGTTGAACTCCTTCTGCAGATCCTTTATCAGCTGCAATATCTGCGCCTGGATGGTCACGTCCAGCGCCGTGGTCGGTTCGTCGCAGATCAGAATCTTCGGCTGGCACGACAGGGCGATGGCGATGACGATCCTCTGGCGCATGCCGCCCGAATATTGGAACGGATAGTCGTCGAAGCGCTGCTCCGCCTTCGGGATGCCCACCTTGTGCATCAGCTCCAGCGCGCGCTTGCGGGCCTCCACCTCGGAGCAGCCCTGGTGCTTGATGATGACGCTGGTGATCTGCTTGCCGATGGTGATAATCGGGTTCAGCGAGGTCATCGGGTCCTGGAACACGGTGGCGATCCTGCGGCCGCGAATCTGCATCCAGTCCTGATTGTACTTGACGCTGGCGAGGTTGAGCACGCAGGTGCCGTGCAGCTTGTCGCTCGTCTCGTCCAGGTAGCGCACGCGGAAGGCCACAGTGTCGAACACCTTGTTGCGCTGCGTCTCGTCGTCCAGATCCACGCCCATCTGCATGGCCTTCTTGAGCGCGGCGAGCAGCCTGTGGGTCAGCTGCACGCGCTTGATCAGCGGGTAGCGGCCCACGGAGAGGCGAATCTCCTTGCCCAGTATCTCGTTGCGCGCGCGGGTCTTTTCGCTGATCTCGCCGCGAATCTGCTGGGCATAGCGCGCCTTGAGCTCGGCCATCTCGCGCTTGTAGCGCTCGGTGGCGGCGGCGTCGCGCGCGGCCTCGGCCTTGTGCTTCCGCTCCGCCTCCACCTGCGCGGCCTGCGCGGCCTTGATGCGCGCGTCAAACTCCTTCAGCCTGCGGTCGGCATCGCGCACGCGGTCGCGCTCCTTGCGGGGGTCGTAGGTCTGGCGCTCGTTGAACAGCGTGGTGCGCGCGTCGCGCAGCGCCTTGATTTCGGCCTCGGCCCTGGCGCGCTCCTCGTCGCTCAGGCTGCCCGCGCGCGCACGCTCGGCCTCGAGCTCGGTCATTTTGCGGTAGGTCTCCGCGCCCAGCTCCAGCTTGGAGAGCGCGTTGAGCCGCGAGAGCGTGCCCTTCATCAGCTGCCGCGCGCCGGGGGTGAGCGTAACGTGGGTGTCGGCCAGAGACGGGTCGTTGAAGATGATCTCGCCCTGGTCGATGAAGCCGTTGGAATCCAGCATGCCGGCGAAGGTCTTGGTGAACACCGACTTGCCGCTGCCGGATTCGCCCACGATGGCGATGGATTCATTTTCGTAGATGTCCAGCGATATGCCGCGAATGGCGGTCAGCACGCGGCCGCGCACGCGGAACTTCACGTAGAGATCCTTGACGGAGAGCAAAACCTTCTTATCTTCCATGATTTACCCTCCTCACATGTGCGTCCGGGGATCGGACGCGTCGCCCAGGTTCTGGCCCACCACGTAGAGCACCACGGTGATGATCGACGCGATGGCGACGGGGCTCCAGAATTCCATCTCCCAGCCGGGCGTGACCATGGCGCTCTCGGCCGAGTAGATCAGCCGTCCCAGCGACATGTCGCTCATGCCCAGGCCGATGTAGGACAAGAAGACCTCGTAGGAGATGTAGGAGGGAATCTCGGTGGCCAGCAGGGTCACGATGACGCTGGTCATGAAGGGCAGGATGTTCTTCATGGCGATCTTAAAGGTGGAGGTGCCCAGGCACTTGGAGGCCAGGTTGTACTCCCGGTCGCGGATGATGACCACCTGCGTGCGGATGAAGTAGGCGATGAACAGCCAGCCGATGACGGTCAGCGCGAACACCATCGTCCAGAAGGTCGGGGCGAACAGCATGGCCATCACCGCGATCAGCAGAATCTGCGGGATGTTGCCGATGATGTTGTAGACCTCCGTCATAAACAGATCCACGCGCTTGGAGAAGCCCCAGATGGAGCCGATGATCACGCCCACGGTCATGTTGATCGCGCCGCAGACCAGCGCCAGCGAGATCGAGATGCGCGAGCCGTTCCAGATGGCGTCGAAGGTGGACTCGCCGGACGCGCCCGCGCCCAGAATCCACTGCAAATCCTTGCCGAAGTAGGCCATCGCCTCCGACGGGGAGAGGTGCTTGGACGCCGGGTCCATCAGGTTGGCGAAGGGATCATAGGCCACCACCGTGGGATAGACGTAGGCGAAGATAATCAGGAATGCCAGCAGCGCCAGCACAAAGATATTGATCTTCTTGCGGAAGAACACGCGGAACACCGATCTCCAATAGGAATAGCGCGGCGCGACGATCTTTTCGGATTCCAGCGCGCTGTGATCCACGTGAGAGAACAATTCCTGTTCCGAAAGGCCGAATTTTTCCAAATCCATACTGCTCACCTCACCTGTCTTTGGTCGTAAAGGAGATGCGCGGATCGACCGCGGCCATCAGCACGTCGCCCAATATGATGGACAGCACGCTCAGCACCGCGTAGAACAGCGTCACGCCCACGATTACGCCGTTGTCGTATCGGTTGATCGCCTGCGTCAGCAGGTTGCCCGCGCCGGGAACGACGTACACGCGCTCGGTGATGATCGCGCCGGTCATCGCGCCCAGTACGCTGCTGGGGATGCCGTGGACGATGGGTATAAGCGCGTTCTTCCAGACGTGTCGGGTGAAGATTTCGCCCTCGCTCAGGCCGCCCGAGCGGGCGAACTTCACGTAGTCGGAATTCATCTGGTCAATCATATAGCGGCGCATCCACTTCATCAGGTTCGCGATGGAGGGCAGCGCCAGGGAAACGATGGGGAGCACGTACATGAGCTTGCCGTTGGAGTCCATATCGAACAGCGTCGGCAGGCCCGCCTTTCCGCCGATGGCCTTGAACAGGAAGATGTAGGCCAGGCTGGGAACGGCGATGATGAACATGATGTAGATGGTGCCGATTTTATCGAGCAGCCTGTCCTTGCGCAGCGCCATGACCAGGCCGACGGGCAGGCCCAGCACGTAGGACAGGATGGTGGATATGATGCCGATCACAAAGGAATACCCGAGCTTGGACATGCCCTTTTTGTGGGTATTCACATTGGTATAGTCGTCTGTAAACCACTGGGCGTTGGATGCGGTGGCGTTCAGGGAGCCCTGAACGTAGGTGGCGGTGTGCAAATCGTCCGCGCGATTCTCCGTCACGCCGGTGGGATAGGTCACGCTGGAGAGCACGTAGGCGCCCTGGGATTCCGTCATCGTGGTGAACACGTCCACGCCGCGGTTGACGGTGTAGGATTCGCCCAGGTTCAGCGTGAGCAGATTCTGATGAATGAAGGGGAACTTGTTATCAAAGTACAGCAGATACTTGTGGAACGTGCCGTTGCCGATGATGGCGGGAGAGAACACCTTCTTCGCCTCGCCCTCCGGATTCTTGGTCGGATCGTAGAGCGTGAAGCTCAGGCCGCGCTTGCCCATGTCCACGTAGTCCGGCACGTAGTGAATGTTGTCCACGAAGAACATCTTCGTGAAATAGGTGAAGGCCCGCTGGATGAGCGGGATGTCCCGAGTGGCGTAGAGCTGGGGCTGACCGCCGTCGCGAAGCTGTCCATTGCGCTTCGCGTCCGCGTCCAGGCGCTCCACGGTGTAGCCCTGAGACTGGTAATACTGGGTAAATTTCTCCACATATTCGGCGGTGACTTCGGAGTCCTTTTCCGCGGTGCGGCCGATCTGCACGGCGGCGGCGCGGGTCTCCTCGTCAATCTCGCCCTTGAGCGCGAGCTCGTTGATATAGTCCGCGTAGGGCACATAGTCCAGATAGCCGAAGTCCTCCCAGCGGGACTGCTGATAGGTGACGCGGTTGTTGCTGGCGGTGTGGTTGAAGTTGGGATCGCCGGAGAAGATCTTTCCCCTGTCCAGGATGGAGTAGATCAGCACCATGACGATCAGCACCACGCAGATGATGGACACCACGCCGTGCAGCAGACGTTTGACGATATACTTTCCCATGTGCCTGACCTCGCTCTGCTAAAATTATGGAGAGAGGGGGTGGGGAACCCCCACCCCCTCGTGAGCCTTTTGTTTATCGCGAAGGGTCAGCTCAAATTAGAACAGACCGATGTTCTTGCACATGTAGCCGTAAGCCTGAATGGTATCCAGATAGGACTGGGCGTCGCCGTAGTCCGGGCCCCAGCCGGAGCCGGTGGAGAAGTCGAAGTTCGCCTCGTCGCCGTAGGAGAAGCGGTAGACCGCTCCCTCCTCGTCGGTGTCCTTGTCGAAGGCGATCAGGTTCACGATGACCTTGCCCTCGAGGGAAGCCTCGATGCTCTGCTTGGTCACGTTGGCCTGGTTGGTGGAGATCTCCGAATAGGAGCCGTAGGGGTAATCGACGTAGATCGGCTGCTCCGCGGAGACCTCGACGCCCTGCTCCGCCAGCTCGGCGATGGCCTGCTCGAGCTCGGCCTTGGCGTTCTCGGCGCTATACCAGCCGTCGAAGCCGTCGCCGGAGCCCGCGCCGCTGTCGCCCTCGGGATCCCAAACCTTCAGCGCCACACCGTCCGCGTCCAGCTGCGCCTGCTCGATCACGCCGTAGGCGGTGCCGGCCGGGAAGGTGACGTCCTCGCCGTTGATGGACACGGTGGTCTCGGCGGAGAGGAACTGGAAGGTGCCGGGGGTGTAGGAGTTGCGGATGGCGGCGTTCTTGAGCTCCTCGCCCACGCGGGTGGCGTTCCAGGCGCCGCGATCCAGACCCATGGCCAGCGCCAGGCGGAAGTGCTTGTTCAGCATCGCGGCGGTGGTGCGGTCGATCTCCTCCTGGGTCTTCGGGGAGACGCCCACATCGGGGTTGTCAAAGTTGGCCCAGGTGCCGCGATGGACGTTCATCCAGCCGCAGAAGGTGGTGCCGTCGCAGGGGGTGATGTAGCCGTAGAGCTCGAAGTAGGTCTTGTCCTGGCCCTCGGGCTTCTCGGTCTTCATCAGCTCCAGAGCGGAGGAGTTCATGCCGCAGCCGGAGATGGTGCCCGCCTTGTTCTCGTTGTAGGAGCGCAGCACGTCGCTGCCGTCGTTGTAGCTGTACTCGAGGGAGTGGATGTTCATGGCATCCGCGTTCCAGTAGGTCGGGTTCGCCTCGTAGCGGGTGGTATTCTGCGCGGTGTAGTTGGTGATCAGGAACGGGCCGCAGTAGGCGATGTTGGCGGGCGTCTTGCCGAAGTCGCCGGGGGTGTAGGTCTCGCCCTCGCAGCCGAAGGTGCCGCCCTGAGAGCGGTAGAAGTCGCGGTTCAGCGGCGCGAAGCAGCCGTAGCCCAGCATGGTGGTGAAGGGAGCGAACGGCGCCTCAAGGGTGTACTCGAGGGTGTAGTCGTCGATGGCCTTCACGCCGATCTGGGTGTAGTCGGTGATCTCGCCGTTCAGATAGGCGGTGAAGTTGAGCAGGCCGCAGCCGTCGGTGTTGGTCAGCAGATAGCCCAGCGCGTCGGAGTTGTCGAGCAGGTGCTCCATGGAGGCGACCCAGTCATCGGCGGTGACTTCGCCGATCTCGGTGCCCTGCTGATCGACCCACTTCACGCCCTGGCGCAGGTGGAAGGTGTAGACGGTGCCGTCCTCGGAGACTTCGTAGCTCTCCGCGATGCCCGGCTGCTGCACGCCCTTGGCGTCGTACTCCAGCAGGTTGTCGTAGGTGCCGGAGATGAACATGGAGTCGGAGGTGTAGGACGTGGCAATGGTGTCCCAGATGTTGACATTGTAGGGACTGGATTCCACGTAGGAGTCGGACAGGGTGTAGCCCTTGCCGGTCAAGTAGTCCTTGGCGGCGGCGATGTACTGATCGGCGGTCTCCGCCTCGCTCCAGAGGGCCAGCAGGCTGGCGCGATCCTCGGCGGTGATCAGCTCGTTGGTCACAACCAGGGTGTGATAGCGATACTCGTCCAGGCCCCAGAGGATCGTGTCGGCGTTGGTGTGCACCGCGCGGCGGCTCATGGCGTAGTTGCCGCCGTTGGAGATGTTCGGCAGGAAGGCGCCGGACTCCAGCAGCTTGGCCTCGGCCAGGGCCATCTTGGCCATGCGCAGGTTGCCGGTCTCGGCCTTCGCCTCGTCATAGGCGGCGGCGAAGTCGCCCAGTACGTAGTCATAAATGACCTCGCTGGCCTCGTCGTGATCCATCTCTGCGATGGCGGCGAGATCCGGGACCTCGACCGCTTCCTCAGCGAAAGCGGCGACGCCCAGGCACATGACGAGCGCCAGGAGCATTGCAAGAAGTTTCTTCGCGTTGTTCATGGATGTTTGACCTCCTTCTCAAAATACCAACATGGATATTGAACAGGGGCGCGCCCGCCCCGAGTTCGTGAAGTTGTTTTTGCTTGCATCTTTGATGCAAGCAAGTGGGCCGGCCCACTTGAAAATTTTTTACGCAGACAGCCGCTTTTTCGCGGGAATTCGGCTGAAAAACGCCTAATATATATTTTAACCCATATACGCGATTATGTCAATCAAAGTTTACGTGTTTCAAAATATATTTTCGGAAATGAAAAATATTTTGGCAGATATTGAAGGAATCGGCGAACATTGCCATGCGTTCGCCTATTCCTCGCGCTCCGCCGCCTCCAGTATGAAATCCCGAAACTCCACCTGCGCGGGAGAGAGCAGCTTCTTCTTGCTCACGAAATAGAGGGGCTGGGGCATGATCCCCTCCAGCGGAAACGAAAGGAGCTTCCCGCCGCGCACCATTTCCCGCACGGCCACCTCGGAGAGCACCGAGATGCCGATGCCCTCGGCCACGAGCTGCTTGATGGTCTCCGTGTCGTCGATGGCGGCGGCCACCTGCAGCTTGACGTCCGGCAAATGCCGCCGCACCCAGCGCAGGAACTCCTGCTGCAGCGCGGAGGTCGAGCTGCGGGTGATGACGCGCTCCGTGGCGAACAGCTCCGTGGGAAAGGGCTTGCCTGCCAGCGCCCGGAAGCGCTCCACGTTGGGGGTGATGATGACCAGCCCCGCCGAGCTGTACTTGGATACGGCGTACTCCGAATCCATGATCTTGGTGTTGCTGAATGCGAACTGAAAGCCGCCGGCGCGCAGCTTGGGCGCGATCTCCGAATTGTAGCAGACCGTGATGTGGAAGCCCACGTCCGGATGGGAGCGCGCGAACTCGGCGATCCGGCCGGAGAGGTAGTAGCGGCTGGTGTAGGGCGTGGCGACGATGTTGACGATGCGCTCGCCCGACTCCGCGCGGCTCAGCGCGAACATGCTGTCGCGGTTGAGCTTGAGAATCTGGCGCGCGTAGTAATAGTAGGTCTGGCCGTCGGGGGTCAGCTCCATGCTGCGCGTGGTGCGATTGATGAGCTTCACGCCCAGCTCGCTCTCCAGGCTGCGCACGTAGACCGTCACCATCGACTGGGAAATCTGCAGCCGCGCCGCCGCATTGGAGAAGCTCCCCTCGTCCACCACGGAGACAAACGCCTCCAAGTGCCGGAAATCCATAGTTCACCTCTGCGTCTGCTGAAATATTTGGATTATTGAATGATTTAAATAAATTATAGCAGAGGGAGGCCGCTTTGTCAACGCCGCGCGAATGCCGCCCAGCGCCTGGCCGGCGCGGAGAACCTCCCTTCGCGTGGCGGAGGGAGGTTCTCATCAGCGCATTCGCCGCTTCAGCTCATTGATGACCAGATCGCCGGTCACGGTTCGATCCTCGGCGGAAAACGCGAGGGGATAGTTGTCCGAGAACAGCAGCTGCGCGTTGGGCGGGAATTCGTCGTCGCCCTCCCAGACGATCAGGCGCACCTCGTAGCCGGGGATCACCTCGATCTGATAGGCCGCGTCACCGTAGCGGATCGGGATGGCCGGGGTCTGCTCCGCCGCCGCGCGGAAGGCGTCCAGCCTCGTTCCGAAGCTGAACGCCGCGCGCTTGAGCACGCGGCCCGTGAAGGGCGTGAGATACACGTCCCCCCAGGGCATCTCGCGGTAGTTGAGGAAGCGCCCGCTTCCGGTCGAGGCGCGGCCCTCCAGCAGGTAGCGGATCAGGTAGATCTGCGCCGGAATGCTTCCGAGCGCCAGCGCCGCCGGATCGTCCGACTCGATGCGGTACGCGGGGTGGTACACGCGGTAGTCCGCGTATAAAAAGCGCACGTGGAAGCAGCCCGCCGGCGCGTCCCAGCGGCAGAGCGTGCGCTGGCCCGCCTCGTCGGGGTCGAGCTTCCGAAATTCTTCCACGTAGTGCTCGAAGGGCACCATTTCCTTATTATTCTCAATCGCTTTGTTTTCAGCCATCGTTTACTCCATTGCGCTGGGGAACAGCTCGGCGTTGGTGTGGGGCAGGAAGCAGGCGGCCATGAACTCGTCCATGTAGCCGGGGGTGGTGGAGAGCTCCACGTAGGTCATCGACTGGGCCAGCTCCTCCACCTTGTCGCGCGCCTGATCGCTCATCAGCATCGCGTACGCGCCCGCCAGGGACGAGTTGCCGATGTAGTGGAAGCGGTCGAGGTCCAGATCGGGGAACATGCCGATGCGCACGGTGTTCCTCATGTTGATGCCGCTGCCGATGCCGCCCGCCACGTACATGCGCTCGATGCAGGAGACGTCCATGTCCAGCGACTTGAGCAGCGTGCAGATGGCGGAGAAGATCGCGCCCTTCGCGCGGATGAAGTTGTCGATGTCGACCACGTTGATGGTGATCGGCCGCCCGGACACGGACTCCTCGGCGGTGGCGAGCACGTAGCAGTCGAAGCCGCTGGCATCCTGGGTCACGCGCGCGCCCTCGCGCACGAACTGGCCCTTGGCCGAGATGATGCCGCAGCGGAACAGCTCGGCGATCACGTCGATGATGCCCGAGCCGCAGAGGCCGACGGGCTTCTGATCCGCGCCGCCGATGATGCGGAACGTGGGCTCCATGGTCTCCCTGTCGATCGTGCAGGCCTCGATCGCGCCGTCGGTGGCGCGCATGCCGCAGGAGATGTCGCCGCCCTCGAAGGCCGGGCCCGCCGAGCAGGCGCAGCTCATCAGAAAGTCGCGATTGCCGAACACGATTTCGCCGTTGGTGCCCAGGTCGATGAACAGGGACATTTCATCGTGGTTCCAGATCATGCTCATCAGCGCGCCGGCGGTGATGTCGCCGCCCACGTAGCTGCCGATGTTCGGCGCGAGGATCACCCGCGCCTCTGGATTGACGGGGAGCTTCACGTCGCGCGCCGTCAGGCCGTCCCAGTGAAAGAACGCGGGGATGTAGGGCTCGGTGCGCACCGGATCGGCGTCCACGCCCACGAACAGGTGGTTCATCGTGGTGTTGCCCGCCACGGTGACGCAGAGCACGCGCTCGGCCGCGACGTTCGCCTCGGCGCACATCGTGCGGATCAGCGGCTGCAGCGTCTCCTTAACGATGGCGTCCTGCAGGCGCTTGCGCCCGCCGGGCCTGGTGGACTCGATGATGCGGTTGATGACGTCCGCGCCATAGCGGATCTGGCCGTTGCCCGCCGAGCCGCGGGAGAGCAGCTCGCCGGTCTCCAGGTTGACGAGCACGGCGGTGACGGTGGTGGTGCCGATGTCGATGGCGACGCCGCAGATGGGAGACGCGTCGTCCGCGGGGGCCAGGGCCATCAGCGTAAAGCGGTCGCCGGTCCTGCGGCCCATGCAGCGCACGTTCCAATTCGCCGCGCGCAGTGCGCCCGGCAGCTCGACCATCGCGCAGTGGGGAATGTCCACGAACTCCACTTCCAGTTCCTCCATCAGCGCGCGGGTCAGGCGCTCGTTGTCGGGCATGGTATCATCCAGCGTGGGCGCGTCGAGCGCGATTGTGCAGGAAAGAAAGTCGTTGATGAAGGCAATGCCCGCGTCCTCGACGCTTTGCTTGGCGTCGTTGAAGATGCGCACCTCCTCGCCGGTGGAGAGGTCGGCGGTCTTCATGCGGGACTTATAGGCGGAGGCGATGTCGGGCACCTCGATCTCCACGTCGGAAACGACGCGGCTCAGGCAGGCCAGCCGCCAGCCGCCGGCGTAATCCTCCTTGGAGATCTGGCGGGGCTTGGGGGAATCCAGCTCGCCCGAAAGCAGCCGCACCCGGCACTTGCCGCAGGAGCCGTTGCCCGAACAGGGCGCGTCGATGGCGACGTTCGCCTTGCGCGCCAGCTCCAGCAGATTCTCATTCTCGGCGGCAAAGATCTCCTTCGACTCGCCGTGTTCAAAACGGAAGGTGACTTTCAGCATGGACGTTCTCCTTTTTCGCATATTCTCATTACTGCTATTTTACCGCGGAAGGATAGATTTGGCAAGAAGAAAGGCGGGGCGCTCTCCGGAAAAACGGCAGATAAATGAGGATTCAGCGCGCGGCCGCGCCAAATCCTCACTGTCCATTATAATTTACAGAATATACTCCGCCTTCGGCGCGGGACGATTCTTCATCTCCTCGCGCTTCGCGGTGTGCACTTCGGAGTCGTAGCCCATGACCGCGTAGGCGGCAATCTTGCTCTCCTCCACGCCGGGCTGATTGAAGGTGTTGATGTTGAGCAGCGCGCCGGTGTAGGCCGTGACCAGCTCGAAGAAGTACAGCAGCTGGCCGATCGTGCCCGCGTTGACCTCCGGCAGCGTGATGGTCTGGCACATGCGCTGCGCCTTGAACAGCGCGTATTCGGTGCCCTGACGCTCCGCCTCGATCAGCTGGTTGTGGCTCTTGCCGCCCAGGAACGCGATGGTCGGAATGTCGTCGCAGCCGTGCGGGATGGGCGTGGTCGCGCGGAACTTCTCCACCTTCAGGAAGGTGATCACCTTGTCGTAGGGGCCCTCGGTGTAGAGCTGGAGCTGGGAGTGCTGGTCGGTGACACCCAGCGTCTTGATTGGCGTCTGGCCTGCGTTGCAGGGCTTGCCGTCCAGCGTGACGTTCTTGCCCAGGGACTCCGCCCAGAGCTGCGCGTACCAGTCCGCCATCAGCTTCAGGCTGTCGGCGTAGGGCATCATCACGGACATGTTCGCGCCCTTCTTCATCGCCAGGAACATCAGACCCGCGTCCAGCAGCGCCGGATTGGCGAATGCGTCGTCGGTCTTGCAGCGCTGATCCATCTCCTTCGCCCCGGCGACCATCGCGCGGATGTCGATACCCGTCACCGCCGCGGCGATCAGGCCCACCGGGCACAGCTCGGAGAAGCGGCCGCCCACGCCGTCCGGAATGTAGAAGGTCTCGAAGCCCTCGCGCTGGGCGATCTTGATCAGGAAGCCCTTCTTCTCGGAGGTGGTGATGAGGATGTGCTTCTTCCACTCGTCGCCCAGCGCCGCCTTGAGCGCGTCGGTGACGATTAGATACTGGCTCATGGTCTCGGCCGTGCCGCCGGACTTGGTGATGACGTTGAAGCAGGTGGTCTTGAGGTCGATCACGTCCATCAGCGCCGCCATGCGCTCGGGGTCGATGTTGTCCTCGATGTAGAGCCTCGGCCCGCCGCGCTTTTCGGCGGGAAGCTCATTGTAGTGCAGGTGATTGAGCGCCTGCTGCACCGCCGCCGGACCCAGCGCGCTGCCGCCGATGCCCAGCACCACGAACGCGTCGAACTCCTTGCGAATGCGCGCCGCGGCAGCTTCAATCCTGGCAAGGATTTCCTGCTGATTGTAGGGCAGATCCATCCAGCCCTGCATGTCCACGCCGCGCCCGGCCTCCACCGCCGCGTGCGCCTTCTTCAGCTCGGGGATCATCGCGTCCAGCTCCGCGCGGGCGATGCCCTTCGGGCCGACGTACTCCGCCATCATGGCGTTTACATCCAGACGAATTTGATTGCTCATAGTCCATAATCCTCCATGTTATATTTATGTTCATATTATAGGCGATTCGGCGGCTTTTTGCAAGACGTAGGATACCACAAATTACATTTGATTTTGGCCGCGCCGCGGTGCGATAATACACATATAGAAGTTGAGGAGGTTTCACCATGCGGATTCGTCGCGCGTTTGCGGCTCTGACCGCTCTGCTCGCGGCGGCGCTGGCCGCCGCCGTGCGCCTGTGCCCGGGATTTGCGCGCATGTGGTCCGGCGCGGTGGCGCGGCCCGCGCTGCGCGCGCTCTCCGCGCTCACCGCCCGGCTGCCGTTCGCATTGCTGGAATGGGGGCTCCTGGCGCTGGCGCTTCTGCTGTTCGGCGCGGTCTGCTTCCGCTGGGGCCGAAGCGGCCCGCGCGCCGCGTGCGCCCTGCTCGTTCGCCGAATCCTGGGCTTCGCGCTAGCTGTGGCGGTGATGTTCGCATCCCTCTGGCTCCCCCTCTACCCCGCCGCCTCCGCGTCCGCCCGCGCCGCCACGAGCGCGCAGCTGATCGCCTCCTGCGAGCGGCTGATCGGCGAATTGAACGCCTCCGCGCAGAGCTTCGCCCGCGCGCCCTCCGACCTGCCGGCGAAGAGGATCGCCTTCCCCTTCTGGATGCGCGCGTTCGGCATCACGGGCTTCTTCTCCTTCCCCACCGGCGAGGCGCTCGTCTCCCCGGAGCTGCCGGACTGCGCGCTGCCCTTCGTGGCAGTGCACGAGCGCATGCACGCGAACGGCGTCGCGGGCGAAGGCGCGGCCAACATCGCCGCCTGGGAGGACTGCATGGAGCGCGGCGGACTCTACGCGGACTCGGCGCGGATCTGGGCGCTCAAATACTCCATGGACATGCTCTACGACGACGATCCCGCCGCCTACTCCGCCTGCCGCGGGCAGATGAGCGACGCCACCGCCGCGCACTATCGCGCCGTGGGCGGCGGCTGCCGCGGCGAGGCGATCCGCCCCGGCGCGCGGGCGGCGTTTTCGGCACTGGGCGTGGGCGAAGCGGCCAGCGACTACGAAATTCTGGCACTGTACCTTGCGTCGCGGATTCCGATCTGATATAATTCGGGCAGGATGTGGATGGAGATGTTTTGCCCGTGAAGGAATTCGTAATCGCGAAGGCCGACGACGGCCGGAAGTTGGAGAAGTGGCTCATCCGGGAGATGCCCGCCGTGGGCATCGGGCAGCGGCGCAAGTTCTTTCGCCTGAAGCGGTACAAGCTGAACGGCCGCCCCGCCCGCGAGGACGCGCGGCTATGCGCAGGCGACGTGCTGCAAATCTACTTAAACGACGAGCTGTTCGAACGGCCGAAGCGGGAGGATCCCTTCCTGTCGAAGATCCGCCCCGCGCTGCGGGTCGTCTATGAGGACGAGGGCGTATTGATCGTGGACAAAAAGCCCGGCCTGGCCGCCCACCCCGACGCGAACGAAAAGGTGGACACCCTCCTCACTCACGCGCAGGCCTACCTCTATCAGAAGGGAGAATACGATCCCGCCGCGCCGGGCGCCTTTGCGCCCGCGCTGTGCAATCGGCTGGACCGCTTCACCGGCGGTTTAGAGCTGATCGCCAAGACGCGGGAGGCGATGGAGGCGCTCAACCGCGCCATTCGGGAGCGCGAGGTCGCGAAGTTCTACCTCTGCGCCGCCTTCGGCCGCTTTCGCCGCCGGGAGGGGATGCTGGACAACTACATCGTCAAGCGCCCCGGCGCGCGAAAGGTGGAAATCAGCTTGCGCCCCTGCCCCAGCGGCCAGCGCGCGCGCACGCGCTGGCGCGTGCTGGCGGAGCATGGAGAGCTGACGCTGCTGGAGTGCGAGCTGCTCACCGGCCGTACCCATCAAATCCGCGCCCAGCTCGCCCACGCGGGGCACCCGCTGCTGGGCGACGGCCAGTACGGCGATCCCCGCCGCAGCGAGCGCTGCGGCAGGAGCTATCAGGCGCTGTGCGCCTACCGCCTGAAGTTCAACTTCGCGGGCGATCCCGGCCCGCTGGCGGCGCTCGCCGGGCGGGAATTCATCGCCGGACTGCCCGGCTTCGTCCGCGAATACTTTCCGGAGTTCGAGCCATGAGCCTGCTGCTGATCGCCGAGATTCAAGGCGAAACCGCCCCGCCGGAATTCGGCGGGGAATTTGCCGCGCACATCGGCCGCAAGCGCAATCCCGCCGTGCGCCGGGCGAGCCTGACGGCCTGGAATCTGCTGGCGGAGGGCCTGCGGCGGCTGTGGAATTCGCGCCCGGCGCGGGAGGGCGCGCCATCGGGCAAAGACACACTCCCCGCCGTGCGCTTCGGCGCGCATGGCAAGCCGGAGTTCGTCGATTGTCCGCTGCATTTCTCCCTCTCCCACAGCGGAAATCTCGCCGCGGCGCTGATTTCGGACGTGCCCTGCGGCGTGGATGTGGAGCGCGTGCGCCCGGAGGTCGCGCTTCGCCTGCGGGCTCGCTGCCTCTCCCCGGAGGAGCAGCGGCGCGGCCTGGATTTCTTTGAATGCTGGACGAGGAAGGAGTGCATCGGCAAACTGAACGGCGCGGGCATGGATGGCAACCCCGCGAAGCTCGACACGCTCGACGCTCGCTGGGCGGGCCGCTTCCTCTCCGAAACGCTCACAGATTCTTCCGGGCAGAGCTACGCCCTCTCCGCGCTGTGCAAGGATGCCGCCGCGTTGCGCGCGCAGCGGGTCTGAACCGCCGTCTCCGGCACGTCCTCTCCCCGCAGCGCGGAGAGCAAAAGCCCGATCAGCGCCGCGTCGATCAGCTGCACAAGGTTTCCGTAGGACAGCAGCGGCAGGCAGAATTCCTCGCTCCAACCCGTGAAGCTCGACAGGTAAAACAGCGCGCACTGCAGCGCCAGCTCCGCCGTCGCCGCCATGCCGATCATCGCGCCCATGCGGTTCTCCATGCGGGCGAAGCGCAGCGCGCACCATATCAACAGCGCGACCAGCGCCGCGGTCAACAGCAGAAAGGGCAGCCAGCCGAAGCGGTGGATGACGCTGGGCAGCAGATCGCCCGTCAACGCGGAAGGCGACCCCTGCGCAAGCTCCGGCGGCAAATTCGCCGCGCCCCTCCCCAACAGCCGCGCGCCGCGCAAGAGCGCGTTTCCATACTCCGAGGCACCGCCCAGGGGCGCGCCGGCTCGCGTCAGCGCCGCCCAGAACAGCTCCGCCGCGCAGAGTCCGCCGCAAAGGCGGCCCACCTTCCGCCGATTGACGTAAAAGAAGTCCCTTCGCACCGCCCACAGCAGCAGCGCGAAGCCCAGGCAGGCCAGCAGCATCATGCCCCGCTGGGCGTGGCCGCTGAAGCCGCAGAGCAGCGCCAGCAGGCCCGTCAGCAGCGGAGGCATCGCGCAGACGCAGAATCCGCCGCGCCCCCTGCCCCGCGCCGCGCAGATCAGCAGCGCCAGTACCGGAATCATCGCGAGGCACACACACTCCGGCGTGATCGCATAGACCGCCAAGCGCGCTCTCTCCGCCGCGAAATTCCCGGAGATACCGAACCAGACCGCCCGCGCGGCGCTTCCCATTGAGAGCGCCTCCGCCAGCCGCGCCGTCAGAAAGAACGTCCACATTCCCAGCGCCGGATAGGCCAGCTTCACCAGAGCCGTGTAGTCCGCCGACGCGAACAGCAGGATCACGCCCGCGCCGGCACAGGCGGCAATCGCGCGGGAACCGCTCTCCAGAAAGCCGTCCATTTCCACGGCGAACAGGCGCTGAAACAGCAGCCCCAGCGCGATCAGCAGCATCGCAATGAAGATTCCCCTCCACTGCGGCCTGGGCCGGTGCGCCCGGTCGAGCTCACCGCCCACCAGCAGCGCATCGCCCATGCCGGCGACGGTTCGGCGCTCAGCCTCGGCTTCGGCCATGCTCTCGGCGAGATAGGCTTCTTTCTGGCACTCCTGTGCTCCCGCAGCTCCTCCGTCAGCGGCCCCCTCGCCCGCTTCACGCGAATCTGGGACGCCACCTTCTCCAGGTATTCGTCAGTCCAGCGCACGGCCCGCACCTCCCAGCACGCCCCGCACCGCCTCGGAAAAGATTCGCCAGTCGCCCTCGCGCTGGGCGAGCTGCTTCCTTCCCTTCTCGGTCAGGTGGTAGTACCTGCGCACCCGCGCCTCGCCGGCGGCCACGTCGTAGCTCGAAAGGTAGCCCCGCTCCACGAGCTGGTGCAGCAGCGGATACAGCGTGCCCGCCTTCATGTCGAACACATCGTTCGACCGCCCGCGCAGCTCCTCGATCATCTGATAGCCATACATGTCCTCTCGCTCCAACAGCTTCAAAAGCAGCAGATCCGTGCTGCCCGCCATGAGCTTCTTGTCTACGGGCATCTTCTTCACCTCCGTCGTTTATATATAGATTGTCTATATATAATTATATATCGGTCGTCTATATATGTCAAGTTCATTCTTGTGATTTCCTGGATTTTTCTTCCGGGCGCGTCTTTTTTTTTTCGTGAATATGAAAACGCCCCGCGCCTTCGCGCGGGGCAGCCTGTGGGGCAAAAAAACATTGCAATTCGGCGATGTCAAAAAACGGTAAGATTTCAAGCGTTGATCGGAAAGCGGTGCGCTGGCAAGAAGAAAATTGCACAAAAGCTCAATTGCCCTCTGTCTTTGAGAAGCGCGGCTGACCAAACCCAAACTCGCATCGGAGTTTAATCTTCCAGACTTGGAAGCTGTCTGAATCTTCCTTTCGGGTACGGCTCTATTCCAACTTGACTTTCCGCAGCTTTTCCACGATCTCCTCGAACTTCATGCTGTGGCTGGCCTTGACCAGCACGTTGTCCCCGGGGCGCACGAGCGTCCCCAGCTCCGCGAACAGCGCGGCCTTGTCGGGGAACCAGCGCGCCTCGACGCCCTCCTCCATCGCGCCCTTGCAGATCTCCTTGGCCAGCGTGCCGCAGCCGATCACCAGCCGCGCGCCCGCGCGCGCCGCGTAGGATCCCGTCTTGCGGTGCAGCGCCGGACTCATCGCGCCCAGTTCCAGCATATCGCCCAGAATGCAGACCTTCGGGCCCGAAAGCGAGCGCAGCGATTCCAGCGCCGCCGCCGTGGAGGTGGGGTTCGCGTTGTAGCAGTCGCTGAGGATCGTCATGCCGTTCTCGCGGATCAGCCGCGCGCGGTCGCCCACGGTCTCGTAGGCGGCGATGCCCGCGGCGATCTCCTCGTCCGTCAGGCCCATCGCCCAGCCCACCGCCGCGCCCATCAGCGCCGCGTGCACCATGTGCGCCCCGAACGCCGGCACGCGCGCGCGGAAGCGCCGGTCGTGATGGCAGATCGTCATCTCCATGCCGTCTCCGGCGAGGTTTTCCACATTCTCGGCAATGAAGTCGCAGCTCGCCGTGCGGCCGAAGGTGATGGATTTCACCGGGCAGTCGAAGCCGCGCAGCGTCTCGTCGTCGCCGTTGAGCACGGCCAGGCCGTCGCCCAGCATGTGGTCGAACACCTCTCCCTTGGCCCGCAGCACGCCGGCGCGGTCGCCCAGGAATTCGAGGTGCGCGTCGCCGATGTTGGTGACCACCGCCAGCGTCGGGCGCACCATGCCCGCCAGCCGGGTCATCTCACCGAAGTCGGAAATGCCCATCTCCATCACGGCCGCCCGCGCGTCCTCGGGCATGCGCAGCAACTCCAGCGGCAGGCTGATCTCGTTGTTGTAATTCAGACGGTTCTTGTGCGTGGGCATGTGGCGGTTGAGCACCGACCAGATCATCTCCTTGGCGGTGGTCTTCCCCACGCTGCCGGTGACGCCGATCACCGGAATGTCGAACAGCGAGCGATACCACCCCGCCAGCGCGGCAATGCCCCGCAGCGTGGAATCCACGACGATGCACGGCGTCTCCTCCGGTCCGCGCGGCTCGCGCTCGGACAGGCAACAGGACGCGCCGCGCCGCAGGCAGTCCGCCATGTAGTCGTGGCCGTCCACGCGCGCCCCGCGATAGGCCACAAACAGCGCGCCCGGTCCGATCTTGCGGCTGTCGCTCTCCGCGCCCGTGACGAGCGCGTCCAGCGCCGCCTCGCCGCCGTAGTAGCGCCCGCCGGTGGCCCGCAGCGCGTCGCGAACGGTGAAGGCCCTCATACGCGATCCTCCGAAAGCGCCATATCCACGATCTTCTGGCACAGCGCGTTGTAGCTGATTCCGACGGCCGCGGCCTCCTGGGGCATCAGGCTGGTGGGCGTCATGCCCGGCAGCGTGTTGATCTCCAGGAAGTAGATGTCGCCCCGCCCGTCCACGATGTAGTCCGAGCGGGAGTAGGCTTCGAGCCCCAGCGCATTGTGCACGGTCAGCGCCACCTCGCCCAGCCGCCGCTCGATCTCCGGATCGATGGGCGTGGGACAGATCTCCACCGTCGCGCCCGCCTGATACTTGTTCACATAGTCATAGAAGCCGTGTTTGGGGATGATTTCGATGGAGGGCAGGGACTTTCCATCCAGCACGGCCACGTCAATCTCGCGCCCGGAGACGTACTGCTCCAATATCACGCGCCGCTGGTTCAGATTCGAGCGCAGCGCCTCCATCAGTTCCTCCCGCGTGTGCGCGATGGCCACGCCCATGCTGGAGCCGCTGTCCACGGGCTTCACCACCACGGGCAGGGACTGCGCATCCGCGATGGCGGGAATGTCCGCCGCGCGGTAGCGCACGGTGCGCCACTCGGGTATGCGCACGCCCAGCGGAGCCACGATGCGCTTGGTCAGATCCTTATCCATCGCCAATGCGCTGCCCAAATAGCCGCTGCCGGTGTACTTTACGCCCAGCAGATCCAGCGTCGCCTGAATGCGGCCGTCCTCTCCGCAGGCGCCGTGCAGCGCCAAAAACACCACGTCCGCCGCCTGACAGAGCTCCAGCACGCCCTGGCCGATCATGCTCCTGCTCTTCCACTTCCGGCTGGCGCGCACCGCGTCCAGATCCGGCACTTCCGCCGCCACATGCGCCTCCCGCAGCGGCGGCAGTTCGTCGAACAGGCGCTCCATCGGAACGTCCACATCCTCCAGGCCATAGAACATATCCACCAGCACGGCGCGATGTCCGAGCTCCCGCAGCGCCTTGCAAATCAGCGTTCCGCTGGAGATGGAGACGTTGCGCTCCAAGCTCAATCCGCCACACAACACGACAATTTTCATGGCAGTTCCGCCTTTCAACCCATACTTATGGAAAGTATACCACTTTTTCACGCGCGCTTCCCGCCCGTTTTCGTTAAGCTATGCGGGTGTACAGCCTCTTAAACACTATCTCAAATATTTTTTATCAATTTTGAACATTATACTTTACAAATAATCAATAAATATGTTATAATGAAGTTGTCTCGAATGGGAAGGGAGGCGATGGGCATGGTAGAAATTCGGGAAGTTCATAGTCTGATTGAGCGCATACAGTTCGCTGACTGGCCGAACCGGCTATATCGAGATGTGCCCCAGTACGTGCCGTCGCCCCTCTCGGATGAAATTTCGGACTGGGATCCGGGATCCAATCCCGCCTTTTCCTACTGCGAGGCGCAGCGCTGGCTGGCGCTGCGGAACGGCGAAATCGCGGGCCGCATCGGCACGATTTTAAGCCGCAGGGCCAATGAAAAGTGGCGCACGAACCGCGCGCGCTTCACGCAGGCGGACTTCATCGACGACCCGGAGGTCTCCGGGGCGCTGTTCCGCGCGGTGGAGGACTGGGCGCGCGCGAAGGGCTGCGACGCGGTGCACGGCCCTCTGGGCTTCACCGACCTGGATCGGGAGGGCATGCTGATCGACGGCTTCGATCGGAAGGGCATGTCGATCACCTACTACAACCACCCCTACTACCCGGAGCATCTGGCGCGGCTGGGATACGAGAAGGACGTGGATTGGGTGGAATACCTGATCGACGTGCCCCGGCCGGAGGATCCCGTCACGGAACGGCTGAACCGGCTGAGCGAGCGCGTCCAGCGGCTGCAGCGGCTGCACGTGGCGCAAATCCGCCGCCGCGCGGACTTCCAGCCCTACATCGAAAAGGTGTTCGCGCTGATCAACGCCTGTTACGCCGGCCTCTACGGCACGGTGGATCTGGACGCGGCGCAGATTCAGCGCTACGCGGACAGGTTTCTTCCGCTCCTCAACCCGCACCTGGCGTGCTTTGTGATGAACGAGCGCGAAGAGATGGTGGCCTTCGCCGTGAGCGCTCCGTCCATCGCGGACGCGCTGAAGCGACACAACGGCAGGCTGTTTCCCCTCGGATTCGTGGACGTGCTGCGTTCGCTGCGCGAGAGCGACACGCTCGATCTGTTCCTGATCGCCGTGCGCCCGGATTACCAGAACAAGGGCGTGAACGCGATTCTGATGAACCACGTGCTCAAGGGCTGTCATGAGCTCGGCATCGTGCGCGCCGAGACTGGCCCGCAGTTGGAAACGAATGCGCGGGCGCTGAATCAGTGGAACCTGTTTTCCTATCAAAACCACAAGCGGCGGCGCTGCTTCGTGAAGAAGCTGTAGGGAGCTCCGCCGCGCTTTTTTCGCGCAACTCCAGCGCCTTCTATTGATTTTTCTTCTACAAAATTCTATAATTGAGTGGCAAATCATCGCAGGAGGAATCCCCATGCCCTTCGACGGCCTTACCCTGGGTCTGATCGCCCGGGAACTGAACGCGACGCTCGCGGGCGGGCGCATCGATCGCATCGTGCAGCCCGAGCGCGACGAGCTGATCCTCACCGTGCGCAGCGGCGGCGCGAACCACATGTTGCTGCTCTCCGCCAGCGCGGGCTGCGCCCGGGCGCACCTGACCGAAGTCAAAAAGAGCTCCCCGTTGGAGCCCTTCAATCTGTGCATGCTGATGCGCAAGCACCTCTCCGGCGCGCGGATCGTCGAGATCCGCCAGGCGGAGAGCGACCGCATTCTGGAAATCGAGATCGAACATCTGGACGAATTGGGCGACCGCGCGCGCAAGCGGATCGTCTGCGAATTCATGGGCAAGCATTCCAACCTGATCTTCGTGTCCGCCGACGGCCGCATCATCGACAGCGCGCGCCGCGTGACCGAGGCCATCTCCTCGGTGCGCGAGGTGCTGCCCGGCCTGCGCTACGAGCGCCCCCCGGCCCACGGCAAGATTCCCTTCGACCGGGTGTCGGCGGAAAATCTGTGCGCCGCTCTCGCCGGCAAGTCCGGCGCGCTGCACAAGCTGATCTCCGCAAACATCAGCGGCATGTCGGCCCAGACTGCTCGGGAGCTCGCCTTCCGCGCCTGCGGCAACGCCGACGCGCACGCGGACGAGTGCGACCTGATGGCCGTGGCCGAGAGCGTGGCCGCGGAGCTCGCGCGCATCCCGGGGGAGGTCGCGCCCGCCGTGCTCTACGGCCCGGACGGGCGGCCCGCGGACGCGGTCGCGTTCGCCTATCGAAGCTGCGCGGCGCTGCGCGGCGAACCCTTCCCCACGATCTCCGCCGCGATGGACGAATTCTACCGCTCCCGCGACCGCGCCGAGCGCATCTCCCAGAAGAGCGCCGCCATCCACCGCACGCTCAAGACCAACATCGAGCGCTGCGAGCGCAAGCTGGCGCTCCAGCGCGAGGCGCTGTTGGGCGCGGAGCGCATGGAGGAATACCGCGTCAGCGGCGAGCTGCTCACCGCCAACCTTCACCTGGCCGAGAAGGGCATGACCTCGGTCTCCCTGCCCAACTACTACGATCCCGAGATGAAGGAGATCGAGATCAAGCTGGACGTGAAACTCTCCCCCGCCCAGAACGCCCAGCGCTACTTCAAGCTCTACCAGAAGGCGCGCAACGCCCGCACGCTGGCCGCCGAGCAGATCGAAAGGACCACCGAGGAGCTCAACTACCTCGAGGGACAGATGGACAATCTGGGCAAGTGCTCGGGCGAGAGCGAGCTGGCGGAGCTGCGGGCCGAGCTGGAGAAGTTTGGCTACCTGCGCCGCAGCGCGAACCGCCGGACTATGAAGCAGCTCCCGCCCAGCCAGCCGATGAAGTTTGCCGCTCCCTCGGGGGAGACGATCCTGGTGGGCAAAAACAACCTGCAAAACGACAAGCTGACCTTCTCCGCCGACCCGGAGGAGATCTGGCTGCACGCCAAGGACATGCCCGGCTCCCACGTGATCATCGTGGGCGCGAAACCCAGCGACGAGGCGATCCTGTACGCCGCGAAGCTGGCCGCCGCCTACTCCAGGGGCGCGCGCTCGTCCAATGTGCCGGTGGATTACACGAAGCGCCGCTTCGTGAAGAAGCCCTCCGGCGCGAAGCCCGGCTTCGTGATCTACACGAACCAGCGCACGCTCTACGTCACGCCGGAGGAAATTCGACCCGAATGACGCGCCGTGGAACCATCGCATATTTGTGGAAATATTGTTGCCGTTTTTCGTGGTTTATGCTATAATTCCTGTAAATAATTGGAATGTACACGGAACGCGGAGATCTGCGAACAGATGGAACAGTTCATGGAACAGTTCATAGGGAAGCTAAAAGCCGGATACGATTTGCTGCCGTCGCCCGTCCTGCTGGCAGGAAGGAAGGGTCCGGGCGAGTGGTTTTGCGCCTATCGGAACCCGGCGGCGGCCGCGCTGGCGCTCGACTGCGACGCGATCGTGGCGGACGTGAGCGAACTGCTCGACCGCGCCGCCGCGCTCGAGCGCGATCTGCGCTGGCACGGCGTGCAGGGCGAGCGGCAGTTGGTCGCCCGGGTCGCGCGCTGCGCGCCGGATCTATGCCTGATACAGCTTCACGACATCAGCCATGAATTGCGCCGCCAGCAGGAGCGCATCGACGCCGCCGGCGCCACGCTGCGCAGCGCGCTGGACGCCGCCAACGCCGCCTCCCGCGCCAAGACCGACTTTCTGGCCAACATGTCCCACGACATCCGCACGCCGCTCAACGCCATCATCGGCATGACCACCATCGCCCAGTCGCACATGGACGACACGGAGCGCGTGGCCGACTGTCTGGAGAAGATCGGCCTGTCCTCTAAGCACCTGCTCAATCTCATCAACGACATTCTGGATATGTCTCGCATCGAGAGCGGAAAGGTCACGCTGAACCCCGAGGTGTTCGAACTCGCCGACTTCATCCACACGCTCATCGCCGTGTTCCAGCCCCAGGCCGACCGGAAGCACCTGCGGCTCGCGCTGGACTTCACCGGCATTCGCCACGAGCGCGTGCGGGGAGATCAGCTGCGCCTCCAGCAGGTGATGACCAATCTCCTCTCCAACGCGGTCAAGTTCACCCCCGAGGAGGGCTCCATATCCCTTCGGGTGCGCGAGCGGGCCGATCTGGATCAAAGCTTGACCGATTATCGCTACTACGAATTCACCGTCGAGGATACCGGCCGCGGCATGAGCCCGGAGTTCCTCCAGAAGATATACGACCCTTTCGAGCGCGCCAGCGGCACGCAGAACATCGAGGGCACCGGCCTGGGCATGGCCATCGCCCGCAACCTGGTGGAGATGATGAACGGCGAGATCAGCGTCGAGAGCGAGCTGGACAAGGGCACCCGCTTTCAGGTGGTGCTGCCGCTCGAATTGATCGAGAAGGATGTCGCGGAGTACGAAGAGCTGCGCGGTCTGAGCGTGCTCGCCGTGGACGGCAATCCCGCGTCTCTAAACAACCTGCGGGAGATTCTCGAGGACCTGGGCATGGCATGCGACGCGTGCGGCTCCGCCTGGGCCGCGAACGACCTCGCCACCCAAGCGGCAGCGGAAGGGCGCGGCTACTTCGCGATCCTGCTGGACTGGCGGCTGCCGGCGGTGGACGGCGTGCAGGCGTGCCGCGAGCTGCGCGCGCTGCTGGGCAATGAAATTCCCATCCTGCTGATGTCCGAATACGAATGGACGCTCACATCGGACGAGATGCGCAAGTACGGCATCAGCGCTTTCATGCCCAAGCCGCTGTTCCGCTCGCGGCTCGGCGAGGCGCTCAGCTCCTACACCTTCGCTGGCGGCGCCCAGCGCGGCGGCGCGGCGGAGGAGGAAAGCTTTTCCGGCAAGCGCTTTCTTCTGGTGGAGGACAACGAGATCAACCGGGAGATTGGCCAGGAAATTCTGGGCGAAATGCTGCATGCCGAGGTGGAATGCGCGGAGGACGGCCGGATCGCCGTCGAGCGCTTCCGGGAGAGCCCCGAAGGCTGGTTCGACATGATCTTCATGGACATTCAGATGCCGAACATGAACGGCTACGAGGCCACGCGCGCGATCCGCGCGCTCCCCAGGGGGGACAGCGCCCGCGTGCCGATCGTGGCCATGACCGCCAATGCCTTCGTGGAGGACATCGCCGCGTGCGAGCGCGCGGGCATGAACGCCCACGTGGCGAAGCCCATCAACATCGCCCAGCTCATCGAGGTCATGCGCCGCCAGTTCGGCAGGGAGTGAGATGTGAAAGCGTATCAGGAAACGTATCTGACGCTGATGCACTCTGCGTCGGAGCGCGAAGCGCCGTTGGAACAGGCCCGGGACCCGGAGGCGTTCTGGGCGGCGATCCGCGCGCGAAGCGCCCGCGCGGCGCAGCGCGGCGCGCAGGGCACCGCGCTGCTGCGCGACGAGCTGTTCCCCACATTAGACAACATCATGGACGCGTCCCCGCAGGAGCTGGACGATCTGCTCGAGTTCGCCGGCAAACTGATGTCCGGACCGGTGGCGGACCCGGGCCTCAACTATCGCATTCACCTGGCGCTGGTGAGCTATGCCCGCCAGAAAAAGCTGCGCGACATGTTGATTCGGGAGCTCTATCACCTCGGCATGGCACTGTACAACCTGGAAACGTCGCTCAGCCCCAGCCCCGTGCGGCTCTACGCCGTCCGCATGCGCATGTGCTTCGCGGAAGCCGCCTCCCACTTTGAAACGGACTACGACGAGATTCAGGACCCCGAAATCCGCGGCTTCATCCACCGCAGCATGAGCAACATCGCCCTGGGGTATGAGGGCAACGAGCCGGAGATCGCCCGCGCCAAACTGACCGCCATCACCCGCGCCATCCGCATCCTCTCCGACCCGGACGTACGGGCAAAGACGCCCTCCCTCCCCTGGGAGCTCTACCTCTACAAGAGCCACCAGGAGCGCACCTCCATGCTCTCTTACCTGCGCACCGGCAACGCGGAGGCGGACGTGTTCGCGCAGGTGCTCGAATCGGCGCAGGTCGTGCATCAAAGGCAGGCGCGGGCCGCGCGGGAGCAGGGCGTTCCGCTGCAGCCCCGCTGGCAGTACGCCTACATCGCCGCGCGCTACCACTGCGGCGCAATGCTGCTGCCGGACTTTCTGGACGGCCTCTACGCCCTGTCCACGGCCCAGCCCGAGGACGACTTCTCCTATCAGGGCCTCTTCTCCCACATCAGCATTCCTGCGCTGTTCATGGAATATGGCAAGGAATTCAAGAACGAGCGGGAGCGGCGGAAACTCGCGCCCCGGCTCCGGCGCATGCTGAACCGCATGTTCCCCTGGCTCATGCGCCTGTCGAGCAGCGGAAGCGACGCCTCGTTCGCGCTGCGGCAACTCCTGTACGCCTATGTCGAGCTGCCGGACTGCATGCCCTTCTTCGAGGCCGCGCAGAACGTGTTTGCCGCCGCGCGCCCGGACAGCTACGCGCGCATGTGGATCACCGGCCAAGTCTCCCGCCTGCTGTGCGACTGGATGATTCGCGACTACCCGGAGCGCCTGATCGGACTGTCCGGCTGCACCAGCGCGGAGGACGTCGCCCACCGGCGGGAGGAGCTGCTGGACTTCGCCACCCGCGCAGGCCGGCTCTGCGACATCGGCGTGGTGCACTTCTTCGGCATCGACGAAACCTCCTGCCGGGGGCGCTTCGAGGAGGAGCAGGCCCTGCTGCAGCTCCACGCCTACTGCGGCTCCCAGCTGCTCGGCTCCCACGATTCCACCGCGCTCTGCGCGGATGTCGCCTACGGCCATCACTGCCACTACGACGAGCGGGGCGGCTATCCGCTGGGCTTCTCTCCGCGCACCTCGCCGGTGCGGCCGATGATCTATCTGGTGGCCGCCGCCAGCGCGCTCGCCGCCGCCGTGGAGGACTTCGACGCGAGGTTCGATGGGATCGTCGCGGAACTTTTCGAGGGCGAGGGCACGCGCTTCTCCCCCTTCGTCGTGCGGCTGCTGCGCGCCCCCGGCCGCGTGGAGCAATTGCGCGAATGCATGGAGCTTTGGGTGCGGCAGGCCTACGTGGACCTGCTCGACCGCCGCAAGGCGATGCTGGCCGCGGAGGGGGACTCGTCTCCCGCATGACCGCGCCCGGACAGTTAAGACAGCGGTTTCCGAAATCTCGGAAACCGCTGTCTTCTTCATCCTTGCGAAAAGCCCCGGATGGCGCGCCGCTTATCCCCACAGCACGCTCAGCATCGGCACGACCTGCTTCTTGCGGCTCATGATCTTCGGCAAAAAGCAGCTTCCGTTGTGCAGTTCGACGTTGAACGCCTGTCGAATCACATCCTCGTCGCCGATGAACAAAAGTTCCGTTCCCTCGCGCAGCA
The DNA here is from genome assembly GCA_947596085.1 of uncultured Clostridia bacterium. Classification (GTDB taxonomy): domain Bacteria; phylum Bacillota; class Clostridia; order Christensenellales; family Aristaeellaceae; genus SFTH01. The sequence continues at coordinate 138,316 of CANQEW010000001.1, forward strand.
CGTCGGTGAGCATCAGCAGGATCATGTCGTACTCCTTGTCGACGCGTGTCTTGCGCATCAGCTCCAGGAACTCCTGCCGGCGCTCCAGGATGTGCTCGGAATTGATGCAGGTGACCTGCCCGATGCCCAGCGCGTGGCCCGCGATGTGGAACTCCTTGAAGTCGGAGAACAGCAGATCCGAGGCGGGCTTGCTGTCGCTGGTGGAGGCGGAGAAGATCTCGTGGCCCAGCTCGTCCAGCGAGATGCCCGCGATCCGCGCCATGCTCGCCGCGATGTGGCGGTCGCGCTCGGTGCAGGTGGGCGACTTGAACATGACCGTATCCGACACGATGGCCGAGGCCAGCAGGCCCGCCATCTTCTCCGTGGGCACGATGCCCTTCTCCTGATACATGGTCGATACGATCGTCGCCGTGCTGCCCACGGGCTCGTTGCGGAAGAACACCGGCCCGCTGGTCTGGATGTCGGCCAGGCGGTGGTGGTCGATGATCGCCAGCACCTCGGCCTGCTCCAGCCCCGGCACGGACTGCGCCGCCTCATTGTGATCCACCAGCACGACCTGTTTGCGCCGCGGCCGCAGCAGGTGGTAGCGGGAGAGCGTGCCCACGACCCGCTCCTCCTCGTCGAGGATCGGGTAGCTCTGGGTGCGGTTCTGCAGCACGACCTCGCGCACGTCGTCGATGAAGTCGTCCAGGTGAAAGCAAACGATGTCGCCCGCGCTGCAGATGCGGCCCACCGGGATGGCGTGGTAGATCACGCGCGAAGCGCGGCTGATGTCGCAGGGCGTGGAGATCACGCAGGTGTCCTTCGCCGAGGCGAGCAGTTCGCCGTCGATTTCGGCCTGGCAGAGAATCAGCGTGCGCACGCCGTCCGCGATGGCTCGCTCGATGACGTCGGGCTGCTGGCCGCAGAGCAGCACGCAGTTCACATCGCCGTAGATGGGCGCGCCGTGCGCCTTGGGCATCGCGATGACGACCTCGCCGGAGACCGTGTTCGCCAGCGCGTCGGACTCATTGAGCACGTGCCCCTCGAGCGCGCTGAGCAGGTTGAACATCGGCACGTCCTCGATCACCGGGCAGGCGATGGAGCGCATGTCGAAGCCCGCGATCTCGTCCGCGGTGAGCATGCCCTGCAGGCGCGCGCCCTCGTCCACCACCGGCAGCGCCGGGATGGACGGATTCTGCTGCAGCACGTCCCAGGCGCGGCTGACCGTGACCGCCGTGCTCAGCGCCGGCGGCGTATCGAAGGCCAGATCGCGCACCTGCGTGCGCACCGAGTGGATGTGCACGGGCGGCTCGTAGCCGAAGCGGTCGAGCACCATCTTGGTCTCGTCGCTCACGTGTCCGAGCCGCGCCGCCACATACCGGCGGTCTCCCAGCGCGTTGTGCAGCGCCGCGTAGGCCATCGCCGAGACGATGGAATCCGTGTCCGGATTGCGGTGGCCGACTACATATACCGTATCCATCTATCTATTCCGCGTCGGTGATGACGCCCTTCTTCAAAATCACGTTCGCATACAGCGCCGACTCGCCGGACATGATGACCACGCTGGACTTCTCCCGCGTGCGGTCGTAGAACGCGCCGCGCTCGATTTCGCCGAAGCAGGCCGCGCCGCGCGGGTCGTACTTCGCGACGATCTCCTTGTAGGTGTCCCAGATGGGCGTCTCGACGGTGTCGCCCGGCACCTTGGCCATCAGCATCACGGGATGCTCCACGTAGGTGTCCAGCGGCATGACCTTCAAGATCGCCTCGAGGATCTCCGGCACGCCGTGACCGTCCATGCGGATCTCGATCTTGGCGTTGGTGTGGCCGGGGAAGTTGCCGTCGCCGATGGTGAGCTCGTCGCCGTGGCCCATTTCGCACAGAATCTTCAGCAGCTCGGGAGAAATGATCTTCGGAATTCCTTTCAACATGGGAAAAGCCCTCCTTATGGAATGATGTAAGTCTCTGATGACATTATACACCATAAGGAGGGTTTTGTCTGCAGGTTTAAAAAATATTGTTCCGCCTTTGAATTATTCGACGTTAAAGTGCAGGACTACAGGGATCGTCTCCCCAATACGCTCAAACGCGTCAGAATCGAAAAGGTAGAGCTCCATTTCAATCTCCTCGACCTCTTCATAAGTCGAAATGTCCGCATCCTCCAAGCCAAAGGTAAAGGTGCCCTTCTGTTTTTTACCAGCGGAAGTATCCCCGACTCCGATATTAAATACATCCCATCCGTTGACACTGGCGGAATCCATATATACATCGACTGCTTTATCGCTGTCGTTGACCACCACAACCTGTAATTTCAAGTTTCCTCCGTAGTCGATCTCATGCTCTCCCGTCAGGTACACCGTCACCCCATCCTGTTCCAGCAGCACCGTGTCCTCCGCCGCGACCAGCTCGCGCTTGGCGAGCTCGTTGCGCGCGCCGTCCACCAGCGCGTGAAGCTCGTCGTCGCTCATCGCCGCGAAATCCATTCCCTCCGCGACAGCGGAGCAGAGCGAGCAGGCAAACAAAACCGCCATCAGAAACGCAAGAACCTTCTTCATGAAAACCTCTCTCCTTCTCTTTACTGGATAGTACTTAAAAGTTCTATCAAAATCATAATACACCAAACCATGCCATAATGTCAATAGTACTTTGAAGTATTAAGCCGGCGGAGGGAGGCGCGCGCATGTACTTTCAGCGGATTCGCGATCTGCGCGAGGACGCCGACCTCACGCAGACGGCCGTGGCGCGCCTGCTCGGCATCCAGCAGACGGTCTATTCCCGCTACGAGCGCGGCTTTCAGACCATTCCGCTGGAACACCTCATCAAGCTCGCGGACTACTACGACGTGTCGCTGGACTATCTAACCGGGCGCACCAGGCGGATGGAAGTCAATAAGTGAGGGGACGGCCGGGCCGTCCCCTCACTTTGCGCTTGTATTCTTCATCTTCGATTGTGTATAATGGAATTATCAAATCTGTTCGGAGGTTTCTATGCTGGATCTGCGTTCTTTGATCGGGGAACTGCCCTCGGCGCTTCAATATGTGATCGTGCTCGCGCTGGTGATGGTGCTGCTCTACGTGGCGCTGTGGCTCACGCGCAAGATCGGCGCGCACTTCAATTCCGAGAAGGTGACCTATGACGATCCGGAGAAGTACGCCGACTCCGTGCCCGATCTCTTCGCCACCACCCAGTTTCGCAAACAGAAGCCCAACGGCGGCGGGCAGGAGGACAAGAAGGAAGACTAGCGTGTATCCAGCGGGGCCGAGTGAACGCGCTCCGGGTGGACGTACAGATCGTTCGCCCGGGCGAGGCCGTTCAAAAAGCACTCGTGGAGACCGCGATATTCGTCCAGCGTCTGCGCCGCCTTGACCCGCTCGAACAGCGCGTCCGCGCCGGTCAGCCCCTCCAGAAACCACTGGCTGTACTTGCGCATCTCCTGGATGGCGAAGCGCTCGGGCTTCTGCGCGCACAGGCGCTCCGCGAAGCGCAGCAGCGCGCCGACCCGCTCGGCCGCGTCCCGCTGCGCAACCTTCTCCCCGCGCTCCAGCCTGCGAATATCGTCGAAGATCCACGGCGACTTCAGCGCCGCGCGGCCGATGCACACGCCGTCTGCGCCCACCGCGCGCGCAAACCGCGCCGCGTCCCCGGCGCGCACCACCGCGCCGTTGGCATAGAGCGGAATGGAGACCGCCTCCCGCACGCGGCGCATCGCTTCGAGGTTCACCTCGCCCGAATACATCTGCAGCTTCGTCCGGCCGTGCAGAATCACGGCCCGCGCACCCGCGTCCTCGGCCATGCGCGCGATCTCCGGGGCGGTGATGTGCGCGTCGTCCCACCCCAGGCGCAGCTTCAGCCGCACCGGCAGCGACACCGCGCCGCACACCGCGCGCAGAATCGCGCCGCACTTCTCTGGCTCGCGCAGCAGCGCCGCGCCGTTGCCGCTGCGGATCGCCACCCGCGCCGGGCAGCCCATGTTGATCTCGATCAGGTCGAAGCGGTTCAGCGCCTCCAGCCGGGCCGCCGCCCGCGCCAGAATCTCCGGGTCGCTGCCCAATAGCTGCGCGGCCAGTTCGCCCTCCTCGGGGCGGCGCGTCAGCAGCGCCTCCATGACGGGCGCGCGCCGGCGCTTCGCCCGGGCCACGCCCGCCGCGCCGATCATCTCCGTGGTCGCTCCGTCCGCGCCGTACTCGAAGCACAGGCTGCGAAACGCCGCGCTGCTCATGCCGTCCATCGACGCCAGCAGGCACCGCAAGGTTCGATCATCCTCTCGTTACAAACTGAAAGCCTCATTCGCGGCAACCGCGCCGAAACCGCCGCGCGATCTCCCGCGCGCCCGCTTCGAGCCGCGCCTCCGCGCCTACGCCCAGGATATTCGTCAAATGCCGGTATTCGTCCATCGAACCCCGCGCATGGGGCACCGCGTAGGCCCCCGCGTCGCTGCCGGGGGCAATCATTCCGCCCATCGCGGCGAAGCGGCGGATGTTCTCCGCCTGCAGTTCGAACAGCGGCCGCAGCACCGCGTCCGGGTAGCGCCCCTCGCCGATGAGGTTGCCCACGGTGGAGATCGTCGGCGTCCAAACGACGTTCGCCTCCGCCATGGCTGCGAGCGCCTCCTCATCCAGATACGCGCCGTGCTCCACGGAGTCCACCCCCGCCTCCGCCGCGGCGCGCACGATGGCCGCGCCGTTGGCGTGGGCCATCACGCGAAACCCCTCCCCGTGGGCGATGCGGATCAGCTCCGCGATCTCCTCCGGCGGCAGCGGCTCGCTGGTGATCCGCCCGAAGCGGTCGAAGTCCATCAGGCCAGAGATCATGATCTTGATGAAGTCCGCGCCCGCGGCCTTCGCCTCGGCCACCAGCGCGGCGTACTCTTCCATCGTATCGTAGCCCCGGCCGATGAAGCCGCCGTAGCGGCCGTTGCGGTGGATGGGAAAGATGGGCGTGCGGTAGTCGATTCCATACTCCCCCGCGATCTTCGCCGCGAACGCGCCCACGCCCCAGGCGTCGCCGCCGTCGCGCAGAAACGCAAATCCCGCGTCGCGGTAGTCCGCGAGGCGCGCGCGAATCAGCGCCTCGTCGGGGCGCTCCTTCTGGTGGTCGATGGCGGCGCGGTAGTATACGCCGTCCAGGATCATGTGCATGTGGCAGTCCGCGCGCACGGGGCACCCCTCCTCTCGCGTTCCTTCCCCATTATACGCGCATCAATTGACAAAATCAATTTTTGTTTTATAATAATAAGCGTTAGAAAGATCGGAATCCCGGTTATATATTCAACAGGAGGTGTCATACAATGAATCTGAAGGGCAGCAAGACGGAGAAGAATTTGATGAGCGCGTTCGCCGGCGAGAGCCAGGCGCGCAACAAGTACACCTACTTCGCCAGCGTCGCGAAGAAGGAGGGCTACGAGCAGATCGCGGAGATCTTCCTCAAGACCGCCGACAACGAAAAGGAACACGCCAAGATGTGGTTCAAGGCGCTGGGCGAGCTGGGCGATACCGCCAAGAACCTGGCCGCGGCCGCCGACGGCGAGAACTACGAGTGGACCGACATGTACGAGGGCTTCGCCAAGGACGCCGAGGAGGAGGGCTTCGTGGAGCTCGCCGCCAAGTTCCGCGCCGTGGCGCTGATCGAGAAGTCCCACGAGGAGCGCTACCGCAAGCTTCTGCACAATGTGGAGATGCAGGAAGTCTTCAAGAAGAGCGAGATGAAGATGTGGGAGTGCCGCAACTGCGGCCACCTGGTGATGGGCACCGAGGCGCCCGAGGTCTGCCCCGTTTGCGCGCATCCTCGCTCCTACTTCGAGGTTCGCAAGGAGAATTATTAAATCTCAAACGCGAAGGCCGGCCCGCGCGGGCCGGCCTTTTTCGCCGAAAGGAGCTTTCCCATGAAGGTTCGCTTCAATGAGGATCCGGAAATCGTGAACACCGTGAAGGCCGGTCTGGAGCGCACCGGCGGCTACTGTCCCTGCCGCCTGGAGCGCAGCGAGGATACGAAGTGCGTCTGCCGCGAGTTCCGGGAGCAGATCCGAGACCCGGAATTCGAAGGCTACTGCCACTGCCTGCTTTACTACAAGGAGAAATGAGGTCTGCAAACCATGAAGATCAACCATGTGGCGATCTGCGGCATGGGCGCGCTGGGCATGCTCTTCGGCGCGCGCATCATCGACCATGAGGGCCCCGGCGCCGCGCACTACGTGATGGACGCGCGCCGGTTGGAAAAGTACGCCCGGCGCCCCTTCTACATCAACGGCGTCCCCCGCGAGCTGCCCATGCGCGACGGCGCGCGGGACGTCCCTGCGGATTTGCTGATCGTCGCGGTCAAGGCCACGGGGCTCGCGGACGCGCTGGACACGATGGCGCGCTGCGTGGGGCCGAACACCGTGATCCTGTCCGCGCTCAACGGCATCACCAGCGAGGAGATTCTGGGCGAGCGCTTCGGCCGCGAGCACATGATCTACGCCGTGGCGCAGGGCATGGATGCCGTGAAGATGGGCGAGCGCCTCACCTTCACCAATCCGGGCAAGCTCATCATCGGCGCCCGGGAGCCCTCCCAGCGGGAGAACCTGCGCTCCGTCTGTGAATTCTTCGACCGCGTGGGCATGCCCTACGCGGTGGAGGAGGACATCATGCACCGCCTGTGGGGAAAGCTGATGCTGAACGTGGGCATCAACCAGTGCTGCATGGTCTACGAGGCGAACTACGGCCAGTGCGTCAATCCGAAGGGCGAGCCCTACCGCACGCTGATCGCCGCCATGCGCGAGGTGATCGCGGTGGCGCGCTGCGAGGGCATCGAGCTGGACGAGAGCGAATTGAGCGACTACGTCCGCTTGATGGGCACGCTCGACCCGGAGGCCATGCCGTCGATGCGCCAGGACGCCCTCGCACACCGGCCTTCGGAGGTCGAGCTGTTCGCGGGAACCATCCGCGAAAAGGCGCGCAGGCACGGGATTCTCGTGCCCGCGAACGACTTCCTCTACGAGCGGATCCAGGCGATGGAGGCGGCCTACTGAAGCGCCCATGGATGTACGTCTCGAGCGCATGGGCCGGAACCGCCGGGAGATGAGGTGGATGAAGGCGCTCTTTTTGAGCGCATTCCCGCCGGAGGAGCGGCCGCCGTTCTTCATCATGCGGTGGCGGGCAAAGCAAGGCGTGGACTGGTGGAAGATTCTCGCCGGCGGGCGGCTGGCGGGCTTCTTTTACGTGCTCCGGGACGGCAGGCTCGCCTACATCTTCCACTTCGCCATTCACCAGGACTTCCGGGGCCGGGGCGTCGGCACCTCGGCGCTGAAGGCGCTGTTGGAGCGCTGTGCCGGCGAGCGGCTGTTTCTCGCCATCGAACAGATCGATCCGGCGGCGGAGAACTACGCGGAGCGCGTAAAGCGCAAGCGCTTCTACCTGCGCTGCGGTCTGCAGGAGCTTCACCAGCGGGTTCAGGAGGGCGAAGTGATCTACGACCTGCTGGGCGTGGGCGGGCCGGTGACCGACGCGGAGTACCAGCGTCTGATTCAAAAATGGATGGTATGGCCCCTCACGAGGACGGTGACGATGCGAATCCTCGAACCGTGACCGGCCGTCTCAAGCGTGTCGAAAAAGCCTTTTCGACACTTGCACGGGAAATCTGAGGATTTCCCGTGCGTAGGAGAAGGACTTCGGTTTCCTGAAAATCTCACGATTTTCCGGGCGGAAACCTGACTGAAGGTATTGTTTTTGTCTGCGTTGTACTCCGACAAAAAACAAATCCGCCGCACATGTCGCCGGATTTGATGGAACAAGGTCGTTCTGCGGCCGGCTTTTTTGACAGTCTGAAACGAGGGCGCGCGGGGAGTTTCCCCGCGCGCCCTCGCTTTGGTCTTCGTTGGGTTGAACGGATGGCTCACGCCGCGGGCCGGTTCAGGATGTCCATGAACTCCTGGCCCGTGATGGTCTCGCGCTCGTAGAGGTAGCGGCTGATCTCGTCCAGCTTCGCACGGTTCTCCCGCAGCAGGGAGAGCGCCTTTTCGTGCTGCGCCCGGACCAGCTCCACCACCTTCGCGTCGACTGCCGCCGCGGTCGCCTCGCTGCACGCGAGGCTGGCATCGCCGCCGAGGTACGCGCCGTTGACCGTCTCCAGCGCCACCATGTCGAAGTCCTCGCTCATGCCGTAGCGCGTGACCATGGCCCGGGCGAGCTTCGTCGCCTGCTCGATGTCGTTGCTCGCGCCGGTGGTGACGGAGCCGAACACCGCCTCCTCCGCCGCGCGGCCGCCGGTGAAGGTGGCGACCTTGCTCAAGAGCTCCTCCTTGCTCATCAGCGCGTGGTCGCCCTCCTCCACCTGCATGGTGAAGCCCAGCGCGCCCGACGTGCGCGGCACGATGGTGATCTTCTGCACCGGCGCGGAGTGCGTCTGCAGCGCCGCCACCAGCGCGTGGCCCACCTCGTGGTAGGCCACGATCATCTTCTCCTTGTCGTTCAGTATGGCGTTCTTCTTCTGCGCGCCGGCGAGGATGGTGTCCACCGCCTCCTGCAGATCCACCTGCGTCACAGCCTTGCGCCCATGGCGCACCGCGCCCAGCGCGGCTTCGTTTACGATGTTCGCGAGCTCCGCGCCCGACGCGCCCGGCGTCATTCGCGCGACCACGTTGAAGTCGCAATCGCCGGTGAGCTTCACCTTGCCCGAGTGCAGGCGCAAAATGGCCTCCCTGCCCTTCAGGTCGGGCAGCTCCACAGGCACGCGCCGGTCGAAGCGGCCGGGGCGCAGAAGCGCCGGGTCGAGGGTCTCGGGGCGGTTCGTGGCGGCCAGGATGACCACGCCCTTCGTGGCGTCGAAGCCGTCCATCTCGGTCAGCAGCTGGTTGAGCGTCTGCTCGCGCTCATCGTTGCCGCCCAGCCCCTTGCCGCTGTCACGCTTCTTGCCGATGGTGTCGATCTCGTCGATGAACACGATGCAGGGTGCCTTCTCACCCGCCTGCTTGAACAGGTCGCGCACCTTGCTCGCGCCCATGCCCACGAACATCTCCACGAACTCGCTGCCCGCGATGCTGAAGAACGGCACCCCGGCCTCGCCGGCCACGGCCCGCGCCAGCAGCGTCTTGCCCGTGCCGGGAGGGCCCACCAGCAGCGCGCCCTTGGGCATCTTCGCGCCGATCTCCTCATACTTCTTGGGATCGTGCAGGAAGTCCACGATCTCCTGCAGACTCTCCTTGGCCTCGTCCTGCCCGGCCACGTCGCTGAACTGGATGCCCGTCTTGTCGTCCACCACGTACTGCTTCGCCCCGGACTGGCCGCCAAACATCATGGCGTTCAGCCCGCCCGGCGCGCCGCCCATCTTCTTGCTGATCTGGCGGCTGAACCAGGTGGCCAGCAGAATCAGCGGCAGGAACGGCAGGATCCAGTTCGTGAGCAGGTACTCCAATAGGCCCTGCTTGCGGTACACGCGCCCGAAGCTCACGCCCGCCTCGTCCAGCCGCTGCACGATGGTGTAGTCCTGCGGAATGGCGTTGGTGGAGTACATCTTCTCCTCCGCGTCCACGAAGTAGATCTGTTCGTCCTCCAGCTGCACGGTGGTCAGCTCGCCCTTCTCCAACATGTTCAGGAAGGTGCCATAATCCACCGCCTGCACCCGCGCACCCAGCATGGCCGGAAACAGAAACGCGTTGAGCAGCAGCATAATCAAGAGCACGATGCCGTAGGAGATAAAAAACGGCCGCCGCTGCTTGCTCTTCTTTTCATCGGGTTCGGTCTGTCGCATAAACTCCCCTCCTCTTCGACGCGCGCGCCGCGCACCACCTTAAGTTTATATTATAACCAGCGATTGTAAATCGAATGTGAACCTTCGTCGCTGACCTTCGGCGTTTTCCCGCCGGGAGCGTCCGACTTTTCCCATATTTTAAAGGAAAATTCATACTTTTCGGCCTGCATTTTCCCAGTGAATTGCTGTACAATTCTCCCACGAAAGGGAGGCATCCATCCATGAAAAACAACAGCTTCCGCATCATATTGACCGCCATGTTCGCATCCATGGTCTGTGTGAGCACCATCTGCATCCGCATTCCCTCGCCCACGGGCGGCTATGTCAACCTGGGCGACGCGCTGGTGCTGATGAGCGCGTTCCTTCTGGGCCCCGTCTACGGCGGCGCGGCGGCGGGCATCGGCTCCGGTTTCGCCGACCTGTTCGCCGGCTACGTAACCTACGCCCCCGGCACGCTGGCGATCAAGCTGGCGGTGGCCGTGGCCGCGGCGCACCTGAGCCGCGTTCTCGCGAAGCGCGCGCCGAAACTCGCCACGCCGCTGCGCTGCGCGGTGGCCGGAATCCCTGCGGAGCTGATCATGGTGGCGGGGTATCTGGTCTATGAGTGGTTCATCCTCGGCTATGGCGCGGCGGCGGCGGGCGAGATTTTTGGAAATCTGGCGCAGGCGGCGGCGGGCGTCGTCATCGCGGCCGTGCTCACGCCCATCGTCTCCCGGCCTCGGGAGATTCGGGAGCTGCTCGAAAAATTCGACAAGAAAGATTCATAGTTTGTTCATTCCCTGTTCACGAGTTTTGGTTATATTTATTTTGAAAATATAACAAAGGAGGAATGACAGATGAAAAGACGAACCATCAGCCTGCTTCTCGCGCTGGTACTGACGCTCACGACGGGCGCGGCGCTCGCCGCCGGAGACGCCCGTGTGGAGAGCGTCGAGTACATGGGCTTCGGCATCATTGAGCTCGACTTTTCGCGGGATTGCGACTGGTATGGTCCCGCGACCATCTCGCTCGCCGACGCTTCCGGCGCCGACGTCCCCTTTGAGGTCATCGGAGGCGAGAGCGACAACGCTTATCTGTACGCCTCGACGCTGGCGGACGGCGCGGCCTGCACGCTGAATTTCACGCTGGGCGCCGCCGAGCAGAGCGTCTCCTTTGAAGCCGTCACCGGCACCGAATACAACGTGCGCGCCGACGGCAGCGTGAATCCCCGCGTGGAAAATGAGCGCTGCGATTTCTGCGGCCAGAGCGGCCACGACGAGGACTACTGCCCCGAGCGCGTGGACGCGAACAACCTGCCCGCCGACCCGGACGATCTGGCCCGCCTGTTCGACATCGACCGCTGCGAGCGCTGCGGCGGCATCGGCCACGACGACGATAACTGCCCCAACTGACGGCAAATCCCGTCAGGGTGAGTGTAGAACGCGCCCTTCGCCCGGGAAAGCTTCGGCTTTCCCGGGTTTTTCTCGCTTCCGCGCGCATTCTGCGCCCTTCCATCCACGAAAATTTACAAAACGCCCTTTCCATTTCCTGCAAAATATCGTATAATTAGTATGTATGATTTTATCAACCGCGCCCTGCGTGCGCGGGACTAACGGAGGGAAAACACCATGGCGATCATCGATAAGATCAAGGCAAAGGCAAAGGCGAACGTGATGCACATCGTGCTGCCCGAGGGCGACGAGCCCCGCACCGTACAGGCGGCGCAGAAGATCGTGGAGCAGGGACTGGCAAAGCTCACCCTGCTGGGCGATCCAGCGAAGGTCCAGGCGGTTGCCGAGCAAACCGGCACGAAGCTCGACGGCATCGAGATCATCGACCCCGCCACCAGCGACAAGTGCGCCGGTTACGCAGCGACGCTCTATGAGCTGCGCAAGGCCAAGGGCATGACCGAGGAAAAGGCCGCCGCGACCGTGAAGGATCCGATGTACTACGGCATCATGATGGTCAAGGCCGGCGAGGCCGACGGCCTGGTGTCCGGCGCGATTCACTCCACCGGCGATATGCTGCGCCCGGCGCTGCAGATCATCAAGTCCAAGCCCGGCATCAAGACCGTGTCCTCCTGCTTTCTGATGGAGAGCCCGAACAAGCAGTACGGCGACGACGGCATCATGATCTTCGCGGACTGCGCCGTGAACATCGACCCCGACGCCGAGGCGCTGGCGAACATCGCGCTGGGCGCGGCGGATTCCACCCGCTCTCTGGCGGGCATCGAGCCCCGCGTGGCGATGCTCTCCTTCTCCACGAAGGGCTCCGCCAAGCACGACGTGGTGACCAAGGTGCAGGAAGCCACCCGCATGGCGCACGAGATGGCGCCCGACCTGATGCTCGACGGCGAGCTCCAGCTCGACGCCGCGCTGGTGGAGAAGGTCGGCCAGCTCAAGGCCCCCGGCAGCCAGGTCGCCGGCAAGGCGAACACGCTGGTGTTCCCCTCCCTCGAGGCTGGCAACATCGGCTACAAGCTGGTGCAGCGCCTGGGCAACGCCGAGGCCTACGGCCCGATCCTCCAGGGCATCGCGAAGCCCTGCAACGACCTGAGCCGCGGCTGCAGCGTGGACGATATTGTCGCCACGGTCGCGATTACGGCCGCGCAGGCGCAGGGTTAATCGCACAATTTAATCTGCGGCGCGGCGCATGAAAACCACCGCGCCGCGCCAAACTACAAAGAACGGAGAGTATCATCATGAAAATTCTGATCATCAACGCCGGTTCCTCTTCGCTGAAGTACCAGCTGATCGACATGGACGACGAGTCCGTGATCTCCAAGGGCCTCGTCGAGCGCATCGGCACCGTCGATCCCAAGTCCAACATCACCCACCGCTACCACGGCAAAAAGTATGAGGCCGAGATCGACAAGCTGGGCGACCACAACGCCGCCATGGAGCTCGTGCTCAAGATGCTCACCGACAAGGAATACGGCGTAATCGCGAGCCTGGATGAAATCGGCGCGGTCGGCCATCGCGTGCTGCACGGCGGCGAGAAGTTCACCGCCTCCTGCCTGATCGACGACGCCTGCATCGCCGCCATCGAGGAGAACATCCCGCTGGGCCCGCTGCACAACCCCGCGAACCTGATGGGCATTCACGCCTGCCAGAAGGTTCTGCCGAACGTGCCCCAGGTGGCCGTGTTCGACACCGCCTTCCATCAGACCATGCCGCCCAAGGCGTTCCGCTACGGCCTGCCGAACCACTACTACACCGACCTGCACATGCGCAAGTACGGCTTCCACGGCACTTCCCATCGCTTCGTGTCCGCCCGCGCCATCGAGCTGCTGGGCCTGGGCAAGGGCAGCAAGGTCATCATCTGCCACCTGGGCAACGGTTCGTCGCTGTCGGCCTGCGTGGACGGCAAGTGCGTGGACACCACCATGGGCATCACCCCGCTGGACGGCCTGCTGATGGGCACCCGCTGCGGCACCCTCGACCCGGCCTGCGTGGAGTTCATCGCCAACACCGAGGGCAAGAGCGTAAGCGACGTGCTCAACATGATGAACAAGAAGAGCGGCCTGCTGGGCCTGACCGGCTCCTCCGACATGCGCGACGTGACCGCCGCCATGGACGCGGGCGATGAGAACGCCAAGCTGGCCATCGACATGTGGACGTACACCGTGCAGAAGTACATCGGCTCCTACATCGCCGCGATGAACGGCTGCGACGCCATCATCTTCACCGCCGGCATCGGCGAGAACCACGTGCGGGCGCGCAAGTGGGTGTGCGAGGGCCTGAGCTGGTTCGGCGTGAAGATCGACGACGCGCGCAACGACTCCCACGGCGAGGAAGTCAAGATCTCCACGGACGACTCCAAGATTCAGGTTTGGGTCATCCCCACCAACGAGGAGCTAGCCATCGCCCGCGACACGCTGGAGATCGCTACGAAAAAATAACTTTACAAATTTATCCGATGCGTATATAATATTCAAGGTTAGGGGGAAAACGGTTTGTCGGCAATGCTGGACGTCTCCGCGGCACTGAAGAATCCCGGCCAGGGTTACGCCTTTGAGGTGTCGCCCGAGGTGGAGGAAATGGAGGTGCTGGGCGATCTGGTGCGCTTTGAGAACATCGTCGCGAGCGGCGAGTTCACGGGCGCGGAGGAGCGCGTGAGCATTCGAGGTGAGGTTTCCGCGGCGGTCTCTTCCCGCTGTGCGAAGTGCTTGGCTCCGGTAACGATCGAGCTTCGCGCGGAGCTCAACGCGGTCTACGCCCGCCAGAGCGACCCCGACGACCCGGACATCTACCTGTTCGAGGGATCGAAGCTCGATCTCACGGACGCCGCGCGGGACGCGCTGCTGCTGGAATTGCCCTACCGCTTCCTGTGCAGCGAGGACTGCAAGGGGCTCTGCCCCCACTGCGGCGCCAACTTGAATCTGGGCGCCTGCACATGCCAGGAGGGCTTGAACGTTGCAAACCCCTTTTCGGCATTGAAGTTGATTGTGCAAAACGATGAGGAGGTGTAACCATGGCCACTCCGAAGGGAAAGGTATCCAAGGCGAGGCGCAACGCCCGTCGCAGCGCTCATTGGAAGCTGTCCATGCCGGGCATCGTGAAGTGCCCGCGCTGCGGCAAGATGAAGCTGAGCCATCACGTCTGCAAGGCTTGCGGCTACTACGACGGTCAGAAGATCGTCGAAGTCGAAGAGGCGAAGTAAGTCTGTGTGCGACCGCGGCCGCCGGAAATTCCGGCGGCCGCTTTTCTATGAACAATCGATCGCTCAAATGAGGCTTCCGCGCGCAGGCGGGGGCGGATCCTCATTTCACAAAAGGTTCGGGCCGCCCATCTCTGAGCGGCCCGAGCCTTTTGCGCGCTCTTACTTCCTGCTCTCCAGATACTGATTGATATTCGCCAGCACCTGATCGCTGTCCAGGCCGTGCACGGCGCAGGCCTCCTCCAGGGACTCCATGATCGAGGACGGGCAGCCGACGCAGTGCATGCCCGCCTGCATCAGCACCATCGCGATGCCGCGGTCGTACTCCAGCATTTCGCCCATCGTGGTCTTCTTGGTAATTTCCATAGCGTTTCCCTCCGTTTCGTTGGTTCGTAACTCTATTATATCCAATTTCTCGCTTTTAGCAAGCTTTAATTCCGCAGGCTGTGCAGCGGCGCGGGGATGCGCCCGCCGCGGGAGATGAACTCCGCCGGGCTGCAGCGGTTCACCGGAATCACCGGCGCGTGGCCCAGCAGGCCGCCGAATTCGACCACGTCCCCCTCCCTGCGCCCCGGCGCGGGGATCACGCGCACGGCCGTGGTCTTGTTGTTCACCATGCCGATGGCCGCCTCGTCCGCGATGATCGCGGCAATTGTCTCCGCGCTGGTGTCGCCGGGAATGGCGATCATGTCCAGGCCCACGGAGCAGACGCAGGTCATGGCCTCCAGCTTATCCAGCGAGAGCGCGCCGACCTCGGCCGCGTGAATCATGCCGCTGTCCTCGCTCACCGGAATGAACGCGCCGGACAGCCCGCCCACGTTGGACGAGGCCATCACGCCGCCCTTCTTCACCGCGTCGTTCAACAGCGCCAGCGCCGCCGTGGTGCCGTGGGTGCCGCAGCACTCGAGGCCCATCTCCTCCAGGATCGCCGCCACGCTGTCGCCCACCGCCGGCGTCGGCGCCAGCGACAGATCGACGATGCCGAAGGGCACGCCCAAACGCCGACTCGCCTCCATGGCCACGAGCTGGCCCACGCGCGTGATCTGGAACGCCGTGCGCTTGACGGTCTCCGCAACCACGTTGATCGGCTCGCCCCTGACCTTCTCCAGCGCCACCTTCACCACACCCGGGCCGCTGACGCCTACGCTCACCGCGCAGTCGCCCTCGCCGGGGCCGTGGAACGCGCCCGCCATGAAGGGGTTGTCCTCCACGGCGTTGCAGAACACCACCAGCTTCGCGCAACCCAGGCCGTCGCGATCACCGGTGCGCTCGGCCGTCTGCTTGACGATCTGGCCCATGAGCCGCACCGCGTCCATGTTGATACCCGCGCGCGTGGAGCCGATGTTGATCGACGAGCACACCAGATCGGTGGTCGCGAGTGCCTCGGGGATGGATTGGATCAGGCGCATGTCCGCCTCGGTCATGGCCTTGTGCACCAGCGCCGAGTAGCCGCCGATGAAGTCCACGCCCGTCTCCTTCGCCGCCGAATCCAGCGCCAGCGCAAGCTTCTCCGGATGCTTGATGCCGCCGGAGATCAGCGCCGCCGGGGTCACGGAGATGCGCTTGTTCACGATGGGCACGCCGTACTCCCGCTCGATGGCCCGGCCCACCTCCACCAGGCGCTCCGCCTGCCGCGCGATGCGGGTGTAGACGCGCGAGCAGAGCAGCTTTTCGTCGTCCGTCACGCAGTTGAACAGGGAGATGCCCATGGTGATCGTGCGCACGTCGAGCTTCTGATGGTCGATCATCCGCAGGGTTTCCCAGATGTCGGAGGTATTGAACATATTGCTGATACCTCCTCAGATGTGGTGCATCGCGTCGAATATCTCGCCGCGCTGGATGCGGATCTGCAATCCCAGCTCCTCGCCCAGCGCGCTGAGCTCCCGTGACACGGAATCGAAGTCGCAGTGCTCGCTGGACACGTCCACCATCATCACCATGCTGAACAGGCCGGAGAGGATCGTCTGGGACAGATCGAGGATGTTCACGTCGTGCTCGTAGAGCACGCGAGTCACCTTCGCGATGATGCCGCGCTGGTCGTTGCCCAGCACGCTCACCACCGCCTTGCGCATTTCATTCATTGGTAATTCCACCTCACTCGCACCTATTGTAGTGCAAAGGGCGGCGGAATACAAGGAATTCCCGGTTATTTTTCGCCGCAATGCTTGCCCCGCCGCGGACTTTCGCGCTATAATTGTAGCGTTGAATCAAATCTTTCACCACGGAGGCCTTCCCCATGCAGGACTACTTGCTCATCGGCGAGATCACCAAGCCCCAGGGGGTGCGCGGCGAATTGAAGCTGCGGCCCGTCACCTGCGACCCGAACCGCTTCGAGGGCTTGGAGACCGCCTATCTCAAGGACGGCGATCACTACAGGCCCGTCTCCATCTCGGTGCGGCGCGCCGGCGCGAACGCGGTGTTCCTTCGCATGGAGGGCGTCGAGAGCCGCGACGACGCGGAAAAGCTGCGCGGCGCGGCGCTCTACATCGACCGCGCGCACGCCGTGGAGCTCGACGAGGACTCCACCTTCCTCTGCGACCTGGTGGGCCTCAGGGGCGTGTGTGACGACGGGCGCGAGATCGGGACGCTGACCGAGGTCATGCAGCCCGGCGGCAACGACGTGTACGTGTTCCGGGCAGCGAAGGGCGAGGTGCTGGTGCCCGCGCTCAAGTCCGTGGTCAAAAAGGTGGATCTCGAGGCGGGTGTGATGCTGCTGGACGCGGCGCGCATGGCCGAGGTGGCGGTGTACGATGAAGATTAAAATCCTCACGCTGTTCCCGGAGATGCTGGAAGGGCCGCTGCACGCGAGCATCCTCGGCCGCGCGATCGACGCGGGGTTGATCGACGTGGAGCTCGTCAACATCCGCGACTACGCGAAGAACAAGCACAACAACGCCGACGACTATCCCTTCGGCGGCGGCGCGGGCATGGTGATGCTGCCCCAGCCGGTCGTGGACGCGGTCGAGGCCAACGCCCTGCCCGGGATGCGCAGAATCTACATGTCCCCCCGGGGCCGGACGCTGAACCAGAAGATCGTCGAGGAGTACGCGCAGTGCGAATCCCTGCTGCTGCTCTGCGGCCACTACGAGGGCGTGGATCAGCGGGCGCTGGATCTGTGCATCGACGAGGAGCTGTCCATCGGCGATTACGTGCTCACGGGCGGCGAGCTGGCGGCGCTGATCGTAGTGGACGCGGTGTCCCGCCTGATCCCCGGCGTGCTGGGCAGCGACGAATCGAGCGCCGACGAGAGCTTCTCCACGGGCCTGCTGGAGTATCCCCAGTACACCCGCCCGGCGGAATTCCGTGGCATGAAGGTGCCCGACGTGCTGCTGGGCGGCAACCATGCGGACATCGCGGCCTGGCGGCGGCGGGAATCGCTGAAGCTGACCCGGGAGCGCAGGCCAGAGCTGCTGAACAGCGCGCCGCTCACCGAGGCTGACCGGGAGGAACTGCGCCGGATGGAGCGCGCGGACGAAATTCTGCGCGCGCTCTCGAGCGACGGCGTGCGCGCCGAGCGGCTGGACATGTTCGCCGAGACCGCCTACGCGAAGGCGTGGTTCTCCCGCATCGTGCCCGAGGAGCGGCGCCGCGCCGCCAGGAAGCAGTGCTTCTCCGGGCGGCGGCACGTGGGCTGGCTGTACCAGGCGTTCGAGATGGGCTATGCGCCCAGCGTCCGCGGCGAGGAAGCCGAGGCGAAGTTTGCGGCCAAGCCGGAAGATGCCGCGCTCGGCGGCGGGGCGGTGCTCTACCTGAATCGGGAGAACCTGGCCTTCCGCTTGGAGAATCCCGAGGCCCTCTCCCACCTTCCCCGGCTTGCGCTGCTGACCGCGCCGGACTTCTCCTGGAGTTTCGCCCGCTCAAGCAGGGGCGAGCTGTATTCCTATACCAAAGCAACCGAGGCGAATATCCCTTGAACACCGACAACACCGAGCTCTTCACCCGCACGCCCGTACCCCGGGCGGTGCTTTCGCTGGTGATTCCCACCGTCATCAGCCAGCTCATCACCGTGGTCTACAACATGGCCGACACCTTTTTCATCGGCCAGCTCCGCGATCCCAACCAGGTGGCGGCGGCCTCGCTGTCGCTGCCGCTGTTTTTGCTGACCACGGGCATGGCGAACCTGTTCGGCATCGGCGGCGCGAGCCTGATCTCCCGCAGCCTGGGCGTGAACGATGCGCAGCGCGCCCGGAGCGCGGCGGCGTTCAGCCTGTGGTCGGCGGCAGGCATGGCGCTCTGCTATGGCTTCATCATCGCTCTGTTCCGCGCGCAGATTTTGCCCATCGCGGGCGCGAACGCGGGCACCTACGACTTCTGCTACCGCTACCTGTTCTGGACGGTGACCGTCGGCGCGGTGCCGACGGTGGCAAACGCGACGCTCGCCCACCTGGTGCGCGCGGAGGGCTACTCGGCCCAGGCGAGCTTCGGCGTGGCGCTGGGCGGTGTGCTGAACATCATTCTCGACCCCATCTTCATCTTCCCACTGGGCTTGCAGATCGAGGGCGCGGCCATCGCCACGATGCTCTCGAACCTGATCGCCACGCTGTACTTCGTGGTGCTGATTCAGCGCGGGAACTTCAACCTCTCGCTGAACCCCCGGCACTATACCCTGCGCGACGGCATCCCAAAGGAGGTGCTGCTGGTGGGGCTGCCGAGCTGCGCCATGAACCTGATGGCGGTGTTCTCCAACGTGATGATGAACCGCCTGATGGTCTCCTACAGCAACGCGGCGGTGGCGGGTATCGGCATCGCGAAGAAGATCGACATGCTCGCCTTCGCCATCGCCAACGGCTTGTCCCAGGGCGTGATCCCGCTGATCGGCTTCAATTACTCCGCGAAGAACTTCGCCCGCATGCGTGCCGCCATTCGAATGACGCTCCTGTTGAGCCTGGTGGTCACGACCCTCGGCGCGGTGCTGCTGTTCACCTGCGCGGGACCCATCGTGCGCGCCTTCATCGACGATCCGGAGACCGTGCGCCTGGGCGGCATGTTCCAGCGCATCATCTGCCTCACCGGCCCGTTCACCGCCGTCACGATGGTCATCATCACCATCTTCCAATCCGTGGGCCGCAAGGTTCAGCCGCTTCTGCTGTCGATGCTGCGCAAGGGCGGGCTGGACGTGCCGTTCATGTTTCTGATGAACGCCGTCGCCGGCGTGAACGGCATCGCCTGGGCCACCCCCATGGCCGACACCTGCGCGATGATCACGGGATTGATTTTGTTCGTGCCGTTCTGGCGGCGGCTGGGCCGGGAGAACCGCGCGATTCTTAACACAAACTTGTAGGTTTGTCAAACATCTTGGAGAAGAAAGGCAAGTAAAGATTCCTGCGGGGAGAGCCAATTGAGTGGACGCATC
>CANQEW010000002.1 GCA_947596085.1 uncultured Clostridia bacterium
GTTTTGCAGTTACATTCTATCACTTGGCTCTCTGTTTTTCTTCCTCCTTCTGTTACCTATCTATTGTATCAAAACATTTTCAAAATTTTACGAACCGGTGGAAATTTTTCGAGTGCTCAAACGACGACGCGCGCGACGCTCCCGCCGCTGACCTCCTTTGTGACCACGATCTGCCGGTCGATCTCCCGGCGAAGCTCCGACACGTGGGAGATGATGCCCACCAGCCGGTCGCCTTCCGCGAGGCCTGAAAGCGCGCGCACGGCCTGACGCAGCGCGTCCTCGTCCAGCGTGCCGAAGCCCTCGTCCACGAACATGCTCTCCAACTGGATGCCGCCCGCCGTGGCCTGAATCTCCTCCGAAAGCCCCAGCGCCAGCGCCAGCGAAGCGATGAAGCATTCGCCGCCCGAGAGGCTCTTGACGCTGCGCTGGCTGCCGTTGTAGTGGTCGATTACATCCAGCTCCAGTCCGCTCTGGCTGCGCAGATCGCTGGGGGTCTCCCGGCGCACCAGGTCGTACTTGCCCCCGGACATGCGCATCAGCTGCGCGTTGGCGCGGCCCAGAATGCGGTCGAAGCAGGCGGTCTGCACGTAGGTTTCGAAGGTCACGCGCTCCCGGCCGCCGAGGCTGCCGTTCGCGGTATCGGACAGCGCGTGCACCCAGCTCCACTTCCGGTCGAGTTCAGTGAGCTCCGCGCTCCGGTCGCGGATGTTTTCCAGCGCGGCTCGGTTCGTCGAGAGCCGGTGGGCGGCGTCTTGCCGCGCCTCGGAGAGTTCCGCCTTGCGCCGCGCGAGCGCGCTCCGCTGCGCGAGCAGCGCGTCCACATCGGCGTCCTCGGAGCCGGTCAGCAGCTTTTCCAGCTGTTGAATCCGAGCGCCCAGCCCCGCGCGTTCGCGCTCGCGCTCCGCGTGCGCCTTCTCCGCTCGCTCCAGCGCGGATTTGTGCTGCGCGAGCGTCCGCTCCAGATCGGCCTTCGCGCGCTCGGCGGCGGCGCGGTCGGGAAATTCGAGCCGCGCGGCGAGCGCGTCCCGGCGGACGAGGGCCTCTTGCAGCTTCGCCTCCATGGAAGAGATGGACTCGCGCAGGCTGTTCAGTTCGTCGGCGGAGGCCGCGAGCTCCCGCTCGCGGCGGGGAATCCACGCTTCAAGCTCCGACCTGCGCCTTGCGCGGACGGTTTCGGCCGCGATCTTTTCCGCGAGCGCGTCGAGCTCCCGCTTCACCGACGCGAGCAGCTCCTCGCAGCGCCGCGCGGCTTCCTCAATTGGGCAGCTTCCGAGGATTTCGGCGGCCTTTTCGGCGGCGGCCTTTTCCGCCGCGCCGGCGCGGCCCCGGGCTTCGGCGGCTTCGGCGCTCCGCTGGTTGGCGGCTTCCTGCGCGCGCCGGGCCTCGGCCTCGGCGGCCTTGACCTCCGCCTCCGAGGGAGCGGCGGCGGACTTGCGGGCCTTGCGCGGGTGGACGGTGGAGCCGCAGACGGGGCAGGGCTCGCCCTCCCGCAGCGCCGAGGCCATGATTCCGGCCTGTTCGTCGTTGAAGGCGCGGCGCTTCGCGTCGGCCAGCTCCTTCGCTTCTTCGGCGCTTTGCGCCGCCCGGACGTAGCTTTGCCGCGCCATTTGCAGCGCCCCGCGCAGCGCATCCAGCGTCCGAAGCTCATCCCGCAGCGCCTCGGCCGCGCCGCGCCGGGCCTCCAGCCGTTCCCGTTCGCCGGAGAGCCGAAGCAGGTTTTCACCCGCGTCGGCCAGCGCGCTTTGTTCCCCGCGCCGGTCGGCCAATTCTCGCTGCGACGATTGCAGGGCCGCCTGCTGCCGCTCGCGATCCTTCGCGGCGACCTCGAGCGCGGCGCTCTGCGCCCGCGCCGCGCTTCGCGACGCGTCGAGTTCGCCATAGGCGGGAAGCGCCGCCTCGATAGCGGCGGCGCGCTTCGCCATGGCCTCGCTTTCCGGGGCCTTCGCCCGCTCCGCTTCCAGGGTCGCCGCGAGGCGCGACAGCTCCGGTTCGGCCTCCGCCAACTCCCGGCGCGCCGATTCGAGCTCGTTCCGCGTCCTGCGCCGCTCCTCCGCCACGGTGACGGCGGCGGTCAGTGCGTCGAGCCGCTTCTCCACTTCATCCAGCTCCGTCCGCGCGTCCGCCTCCGCCTGCGCGTCCGTAGCGATGAGCGCGTCCAGCAGCTCGAGGACTTCCGCGATCAGCATGTTTCCGGCCTGCGCCCGCGCGAGCTCCGGCGCGAGCGGGCTATCCTCCGCGCAGATCGCGCCGCTCACATACTGGCGCAGACTGTCCTTCGCGGCCTCGCGCGCCCCGGCGACGGCGGCCATTTCATCCTTCAGCCGTTCCTGAAAGCTTCGATAGACGCCGGTCTTGAAGATGCCCCGGAAGATCTCCTGCCGCTCCTTCGTGTCGGCGAGCAGCAGCTTCATAAATTCCCCCTGCGCGAGCATGGCGATGCGCGAAAACTGCTGGCGGTCTACGCCCAGCAGCTCCGTGACGCGGCGCGTCACGCGGGAGGTCTGCGTCTCGATCCGGCCGTCGGGATAGTACAGCTCCGCGCTGGCGGGCTGCCGGGTGAAGCCCTCGCCCCGGCTCTTCCTGCGCGCGTATTCCGGGCTGCGCTTCACGCGATATTCCCGGCCTGCGTGAGTGAAGATCAGCTCCACCTCCGTGGGCACGTCATCGCGAGCATACTTGGAGCGGAGCATGGAGGTGTTCCGGGTGTCGCCGCTGGCCTCGCCGTACAGGGCGTAGCAGATGGCGTCGAAGATGGTGGTCTTGCCCGCGCCCGTGTCCCCGGCGATCAGATAGAGCCCGCGCTCGCCCAGCTTGCGCATCGGAATCTCCTGCCGCCCCGCGTAGGGCCCGAAGGCGGACAGATTCAACTGGATCGGTCTCATCGCGCGCCCTCCCCGAGCTCCTGGAACAACGCCTCGCAGAAGCGCCGCTGCTCCTCGCTCATCGGTTGATTGTTCTGCTGTGCGTAGAATTCGGCAAACAGCTCCGGCCCGGACTTTCGCTCGGAACCTTCGGCGGCGCGCAGCCGGCCAGCGCCGCGGGTGCGTGCGTTGTCGTAGTCCAGCTTCATCAGATTTGGGTACACGCTGCGCAGCCGCGCCGCGGCGTCGGGCACGTCCCGCTCGTCGGTGAGCACGATGCGCAGGTAATCATCCACGGCGGTGCCCTCGTAGTTGGCTTTCAGCGTGAGTTCCTCATAGCTGCCGCGCAGTTCGCGCAGGTCGCGCCGGGGCACGAGCGGCACGGTTTCCACCTCCACGCTGCCCTTCTCGCGCAGCTCGATCTGCGTGACGGACTTGAGCTGATCCTTCTCCGAAAAGGAATACTTCAGCGGCGTGCCGCAATAGCGCAGCGTCGGCCGGCCGACGCTCTGCGCGCCGTGGAGATGCCCCAGCGCCACGTAATCGAAGCCGTCGAATGCGGCCGCGTCCACGTTGTCGAGGCCGCCGGCGAACAGATCCTCCGAATCGCAGCGCGCCGCGCCGGTGACGAACTGGTGCGTCACCAGCACGTTGCGCTCCGCCGGGTCGATCTCCATTTGCGCGACCGCCGCGCGCAGCGCGTCGGTGTAGCTTTCGATTTGCGCGTCGGGAAAGAAGCGGCGCACGTTGGCAGGCTTTAAAAAGGGCAGCAGGAAGAAGCGCACGGGACCGTGCTCGTCCTCCAGCGTCACCGGCGAAACCCGGCCGTCATAGACGGGGGAGAGGTGCACGCCGGAGCGGTCCATCAGGCGCGCGCCGAAGGCAATGCGCTCGGGGGAGTCGTGGTTGCCGCTGATGACGAACACGTCCACCTCGCGCCGCGCGAGGTTGTACAGAAAATCGTCGAACAGCCGCACCGCGTCCGCGCCGGGCGCGCTCTTGTCGTACACGTCGCCCGCGATGATCACCGCCCTCGGTTGTCGTTCATCAATGATGTCCATGATCTGGGAAAGTATGTACTCCTGATCCTCCAGCATGGGAAACTCGTTTACGCGCTTTCCCAAGTGCAGATCAGAGAGATGAAAAAAACGCATGTCCGCCTCCAATTTCAGTTGAAACGATCATCTCAATTATACCACACAAGGATCGGGCGCGCCAGCCCCGCGCGTCCTTGACAGGGGCGTGCGAAGATGCTATTCTGATGGCAGCGATTCGCCGGTGTGGGCGGAGTTTTCGAAGATCGTGGAGAAGCACGCGCCGGGAACGAAGATCGAAAAAATCGAGCGCTTCGCGTTCTACGAGCGCGCGAAGAAGACGTATGCGACGCTTGCGACCACGGAGCGCGCGCTTTATGCCTGCGTCATCATCAAGAAGGGCTACCTGCTCTGACGGCTGATCAAACGAAGGAGGACCACCTCGAACGGCTTTGGAAAGCCGGGGGAAGCGGTCCTCTTTTGCGCTTCCGCGGGGCGCGTTATCCTTCCTTCACGCGGATGAGGAATCGCAGGGTGTAATCCTTCGCGGCGGAAAAGCGGAACTCCGGCATGATGTTCGGTCCGCACGCGCCGGTGCCGATACCCTGCTGGAAGGCCTGGATGGTCACGTAGGTGCCCGTGCGCACCTCGTCCTTGCGGTGCCTCATGGCGCACAGCGCCTTGTCCGTGTAGGGTTTGATGCCCAGTTCGAAGGGCGCGTCCACCGCTTCGAAGCTCACGGTGCGCTTGCCGTCCGAAACGCTGGCGTAGGTGCAGTCGCAGCGGTTTCCGCTCTCCTGGGGGCGGATGTTGGGTTCGGTCATGTCCGCCACGGCGCAGCGCACGTCCTGGATGGGGAACTGCTCCTTCATGTCGCAGTAGGATTCGCCGCAGCGGCCCACGTAATGGACTTGGTCGAACGCCGCGTCCAGCCGGAAGCTCTTGCCGAAGCGGGGCACGATGCCGCCGCCGGAGGTGCAGTGGAGCACGCTGGTGACCAGCACGCCGCCGTCCACGCCCTCATAGGTATCGGTGACGGTGAACTTGTTCTTCTTGTTGCAAACATTGGTGACGACCTTGTAGCCGTTGTCCGTCTTTTCGGTGGAGACGACCTCCTCCGTCTGGGCCGCGTAGGGCGCCATCACCTTGCGGAACAGCAGGTCGGTGTCGTTGTCCGTGCCCGCGCGATAGAGCAGCGTGCCCTCGTCCGCGCCGGTCAGAATCGTCTCACCGCGCTGGCAGACGAGCTTGCCGCTCTCCACGGAGAATTCATCGCCCAGCGCCCGCACGTCCGGCGCGTCCGCCACTCTGCGCTCGAGAATGAGCTGTTCCTCGCTGACGACGCGGTTGGTGACGGTGTCGGTTACGACCACGGTGACGAGGCGCACGCCGTCCATGGATCTGCCCGGAGCGGTTCGGATCTTTGCCTTGGACAGGGGCGGAACGTCGGGCTGCAGCGCGGCGCTGCTTCCGTCGTTCCACTGGAAGTCCAGCTTGTAGCGGCTGGCATTGGAGAACGCCGTGGTGTTGAATACTTCAAATTCGCCGCCCGAGATGTGGGATACGCGGATGGGGCGATAGATGAAGCGGATGATCTTCGCGCCGGCGGACGGCGTGTGGTCGGGATAGAAGATGCCGTCCACGCAGAAATTGCTGTCGTGTTCCCACTCGCCGTGATCGCCGCCGTAGGTGTAATTGCCGTCCTTGTGGAGCACGGCGTGATCCACCATCTCCCACACGCAGCCGCCGAAGAGGCTGTCGTAGCGGTAGACCTCCTGCCAGTAGGCCTCGGTATTGCCCGGGCCCACGCCCATGGCGTGCGCGTACTCGCACATGAAGTAGGGACGGTCGTTCAGGCGCTGCTGCTTGCGCTTCTTTTCGCCCACGTCGTGCACCATCTGCACGCTGGGATACATCTCGCTGCCCACATCATAAGCCTGGCGCTTGCAGTGGATGGCGCTCTCGTAGTGCACGGGCAGGTCGGAGCGGGCCTTGAGGTAGTCGTACATGGCGTCGGTGTTGTTGTAGCCGCCGGCCTCGTTGCCCAGGCTCCACATGACGATGGCCGTATTGCCGTGAATCTTGTCCCGCTGATAGAGGCGGGTGATGCGGTCCAGATAGTGCCGCTGCCACTTGGGATCGTGGCTGATGGAGTTATAGGTGGGCGGGAGCTGATGGGCGAAGGTGCCGTGGGTCTCCAGATCGTTCTCGTCCACGATATACACGCCCAGTTCGTCCGCCAGCTCCAACAGCAGCGGGTCGGGCGGATAGTGGGAGGTGCGGATGGTGTCGATGTTGAACTCCTTGCACAGGCGCACGTCCCGCTCGATCTCGTCCGGGGTCATGGTGTAGCCGTTGGTGGGGCTGGTGTCGTGGTGGTTCACGCCCTTGAGCTTGATCTTTTTGCCATTGACCAGGAATACGTCGCCCTGAATGGTCACGGTGCGGAAGCCGATGCGCTCCTTGACGCAGCAGGCGGGGGTCTCATAGTAGATCGTGTAGAGCGTCGGCTCCTCGGCGTTCCACTCCCGCACGTTCAGATTGGAGAAGGTGACCTCGGCCGCTTTGTCCTTTGTCGCCACCGTGGCGGTCTGATGAATGCCGTGTCCCTCCAGCGTGAAGGTGACGGGGGTTTCATCCAGCGCCCTGGCGGAGAGGGTCAGCGAATAGGTGTCGCCGGTCTTTTTCGTCTTCGCGTCGATGTCCCACAGATCGGCGGGCCCGTCCACGCGCAGCAGCACGTCCCGGAAGATGCCGTTGTTGCGGAACATGTCCTGGCTCTCCAGGTAGGTGCCGGTGCACCAGCGGTGCACGACGGCCACCAGCTCGTTTTCCCCGGCGTGCAGCTTGCCGCAGAGGTCGAACTCGGCGATGTTGTGCGCGCCCTCGGAGTAGCCCACGAACTCGCCGTTCAGGTAGAGATCCAGGCAGCTCGCGACGCCCATGAAGGAGATCACGTATCTCTTTTTCGGGTCGTCGATCGTCACGAAGCGGCGGTAGACGCCCACAAAGTTGTATTCCTCGCCGGGGTCCTTCCAGCGCAGGCTGATGCGCTGATCCACGCCCGTCCAGGAGAACACCTTTCCGGCCTTCTT
Source organism: uncultured Clostridia bacterium (assembly GCA_947596085.1). GTDB lineage: Bacteria > Bacillota > Clostridia > Christensenellales > Aristaeellaceae > SFTH01. The sequence continues at coordinate 6,991 of CANQEW010000002.1, forward strand.
GGTGGTGGGGATCAGCGGTGGCTTGTAGGGGAACTGATAGCGGATGTTGACGTAAAACGGATGATCATAGCCCCGGAACTGCCAGCAGGCGGGCACGTCGATTCGGTCGAAGCGCACTTCGTCCGTATCCAGCTTCGCCGGAAGCTCCGCGGGCCGGGGATAGAACTTGAAGTCCCATTCGCCGTTCAGGCAGATCACCTTCGGGGAGGCGTAGCGCTTCTCCCTGGGCGAGACGGCGTCCGCCGCCGCGCGATCCGGGTAGGGAATGAAGTATGTGCGCGCGGGCAGCTTGTTCTGTTCAAACAGCGGAAACGTGTGATAGTTGCTCGTGTTGATTTGATATTTCACGAAAATTCGACCCCCCATTGCGGTTTGTCAGCGGTAGACAATCCCTTCCAATTAAGGATATTATAGCATAACCGCCCGCGCAAATCAATTTGAACATACGGAGAAAATTGCGCCGGAAGGCGCAGTCACGGCTCGAAGGCGCGGGAAAAATCTCCACGAAGCACGAAGGAAAACCGAAAGGGGCGTCGAAGGTAGAAGAAATCAAGAAAGGAATATTCCAAAGCGAGGAGAATGAAAAATGAGTTATAATCCCGCACAGCAAACCTTGTTTTTATTGATTTATGGTTTTCTGGCATGGGCGGCGGAGGTCGTCTTTTTCGCCGTCAAGGAGAAGAAATTTATCAACCGGGGACTTTTGTCCATGCCCATCGACTTTTCAATCGGCCTGGTGTTCGCGAACCTTGCCGTCGTTCTGCCGACCATGGGCCGGAACTACGCCGGCATGTACCTGATCGCCTTCGCCAATCTCATCATCGTTCGCGCCGTGACGAGCTTTCTTGCCGGGCGGATTACAAAGAACGCCAAGTGGATGGAGAAGGCGCCCGGCGGCACGCGCAGGAGCGTGGCGTTGAATCTGCTCACCGCGGCGGTGATCCTGCTGCTCTACCTTCTGCTGCAGCCCGCGCTGATGGTGCTGGCGGCGGTGATCCCCGGCGGCGTGCTGCGCGCGATCGCCATCGCCGTGTGGGTGTTGCTGGCGGTGGACCTCATCACCTCCATCGTCGCGATGCGCAAGGGCCGGGACGGCTTCCTCGAGAAGATGGAAAAGGAACAGAGCGACCGCCTGTCGTCGCGCATTGCCCGTTTCGTGTGGCGCAGATTGGAGCGTGCCTATCCCGGCATCAGCGACGAGACGAAGCGTGGCGAGATCGTGTTCGCCAAAGGTATGAGCCTGGACAAGATCGTGTGGGTGTTCCTGATCTCCGCGCTGCTGGGCGACATCATCGAGACCTTCTACTGCCGCCTGGTGGGCGGCGTCTGGATGAGCCGCTCCAGCGTGATTTTCGGGCCGTTCAGCTTCGTGTGGGGCATCGGCGCGGTGCTGCTGACGGTGAGCCTGATGCGTCTGAAGGATAAGAACGACCGCTGGGTGCTGCTGGCGGGCGGCATCCTGGGCGGCGCGTTTGAGTATATGTGCAGCGTGTTCACCGAGATCGTGTTCGGCAAGGTGTTCTGGGACTACAGCGACATGCCGCTGAACATCGGCGGCCGCACCAACGTGCTGTTCATGTTTTTCTGGGGCATCCTGGGCCTGGTTTGGGTGAAGATCGCCTACCCGCCGCTGGACAAGTTCATCGAGAAGTTCCCGCCGGTGGCGGCGAAGGTGTGCACTTGGGTCATCATCAGCCTGATGGCGCTGAACGGCCTGCTGACCGGCGCGGTCATGATGCGCTACAACGAGCGCCAGGTCGATCCCCAGCCGTCGAACATCCTTGAACAGTTCATTGACGACACCTACGACGACGAATTCGTCGAGCACCGCTGGCAGAACATGGTCAGCGCCGAAGCGGAATAGCGCAGCCTGGGCCGCCGGTCATCCGGCGGCCCAAGTGTTTGCGCGAAGCATCGGCGCGTCAGCGCTGCCAAACCTTCTCTCCCGCGACGTAAGTGGATATCACCGAGAGATCTTCGTCCAGCACGGCGAAGTCCGCGTCGCAACCTATGGCGATGCGGCCCTTGTTGGCGAAGCCGACGAGCCGCGCCGGGTTTTCCGTGAGCAGCGGCAGCACGCGCTCCACGCCCGCGCCGGTGAAGGCGGCGAGGTTGCGCAGCGCCTGCTGAGCGGTCAGCGTGGAACCGGCGCGCACGCGGGTGTCCGCGAGCAGCGCGTCGCCGTTTTCGACAATCACGTCGTTGACGCCGAGCTTGTAGTTTCCGTCGGGCAGCCCGGCCGCCTGGATGGAGTCCGTGACGGCCACCACGCGATCCCAGCCCTTGCAGGCGAGCAGCATTCGCACCGTGCCGGGGTGGAGGTGCCGTCCGTCGCAGATGGCCTCGCAGTATACGTCACGTTCGAGCACCGCACCCATGATGGCGGGGCGGTGCTGGTGAAACAGGCCCATGGCGTTGAAGGTGTGCGTAGCGGCCCGCGCGCCCGCGTCGATGGCGCGGATCGCGGTCTCGTAATCCGCTCCGGAGTGGCCGATGGCGACCGTCACCTCGCCGGCGATTTCGCCGATCATCTCCACCACGCCCGGAACCTCCGGCGCGACGGTGATGTAACGAATGTTGCCGCCCGCCGCCTCCTGATAGCGGCGAAACAGCGACGCGTCGCCCGCGCGAAGCAGGGATTCCGGCATTGCGCCCTTGTAGGCGGGGGCGAGGAACGGCCCCTCCAGGTGGATGCCCAGCAGCCGCGCGCCCACCGGGGGACGCTCCATGAAGCGCCTCGCCTCGCCGATGATATGCAGCGTCCGCTCCTCGCTGTCGGTGAGGATGCTGCACAGCCAGCCCGTCACGCCCTGCGCCGAGAAGAAGCGCGAGATGGTCTCGAAGCCCGCTTCGCCGGCGGCGTTTACGTCCACCCCGCCGCCGCCGTGGGTGTGGATGTCCAGAAGGCCGGGAACCAGCCGCTTTCCCTTCAGATCCACCGTCGGGCAGCCCTCCGGAAACGTGCCGATGGCGGCGATTTTTCCGTCCCGCGCCAGCACGGGAACCTCCTGAAACCGGCCCTCGATGTAGATCGGGCCGTTGGTAAACAACAATTCGTTCATATTCATTCAGCGAAGGGCCGCTGCGCGGCGACGTTGTTGGCGTAGATGACCGCGTCGGGGTGATTCTGCAAGAGCGAGGCGGGAAAATGCGCCGTCACCGGCCCGTACGCCGCCTGCCGGATCACCGCGCGGTGCCACTCCCGGAACACGCCCAGCCGTACCTTGCGCGCGCCGAGGATCTGCTTTATGCCGATGGTGACGGCCAGCTTCGGCATGGCGTCGATGGCGCCGCCCCGATCGCCGATGGCGTTGGCGGTGCGCGTCTCGGGGGTCAGGCGCACCACGCGCGTGCCCAGCCGCCCAAAGTCCGCCGCGCTCATGTCGTCGTCGGCCTCGTTGAAGGCCAGATGGCCGTTGATGCCGATACCGCCGAACGCCACGTCCACGCCGCCCAGTTCCTCGATGAGATCGTCCCCCCGCTTCGGATCGGCGGGATCGGGGAATACGCGCTGCGCGGCGGGCATCAGGAGCTCGGGATCGATCTTTCCATAGACGATTCGATTCATGAAGCCCCGGAACGACAGCGGGCTGGCCTCGTCGATGTAGGTTCCGTCGTCGTTGAGATACTCGTCCATGTTGAAGAACCAGCAGTTTTTCAGGCTGACGCGCCGCTCGTTGACCAGCCGAACGAATATGGGATACTGGCCCACCGGCCCCACCGGGCAGATGAGCACGGTTTTTTCGCCCGCGGCGTTGTTTTTCTCGATGGTTTCCACCATGGTCAGCGCCAGCTCGTAGAACACCTCGCCGGAGTCACCTAACTTCACGATGGGAATCTTCGCGCCCCGGCCGAGCTCCTCCGCGGTCAATGCGTAGTAGTTCATATTCTCATCCCTTCGGCAGAATTTCACATTTTCACTGATATAAGATTATCAATTCGCGTCCGCGTTGTCAAGATGATTTCGAGATGCGGATAAATTTAAAAATCACTTTATCCCAAAAATCCATCAAATATCTATGTACACGTATTGCAAGTTGGACGTAAGTGTGTTAAACTAATATTATAATATGTGATCTGTGGGAGGATGGCGGCGGCGCGAATCGCGTGCGTGTCCGCTGTATGCGGACAGCCGCCTGCCCGGATGAAAAGGAGTGTTGTTCATTGCCGCTCGTTCCAATGAAAGCGATTCTCGACGCCGCGGAGAAGCACAATTACGCGCAGGGCGCGTTCAACGTCAACGCCGTGTGCCAGGCCAAGGCCGTGATCGAGGTGCACGAGATGTTCCGCTCCGCCGCCATACTGCAGGGGGCGGATCTGGCCAACGCCTTCATGGGCGGCCGCACGGACTTCGCTCACGGCACGCTGGAGGACAAGAAGATCGGCGCGCAAAACATCGCCAACGCGGTGAAGAAGTATGGCGAGCACAGCCCGATTCCCGTGGCGCTGCACCTGGATCACGGCAAGACCTTCGACGCCTGCGTCGCGGCCATCTCGGGCGGCTACACCTCCGTGATGATCGACGGCTCCGACTTGCCCTTCGACAAAAACGTGGAGCTCACCCGCGAGGTGGTCAAGTACGCCCATGAGCGCGGCGTGACCGTCGAAGGCGAGCTGGGCGTGCTGGCGGGCGTGGAGGACCACGTGTTCGCCGCCACCTCCACCTATACCAATCCCATGGATGCGGTGAAGTTCTTCCGCCAGACAGGCGTGGATGCGCTGGCGATCAGCTATGGCACCAAGCACGGCGCGAACAAGGGCAAGAATACCGTCATACGCAAGGAGATCGCCATCGCTACCAAGGAGTGCATGATGCATGAAGGCATCGAAGGCACGCTGGTGAGCCACGGTTCCTCCACCGTTCCGCAGTACATCGTGTCCGAGATCAACGCGCTGGGCGGCGACATCCGCGATGCCTACGGAATCAAGAAGGAGCAGCTCAAGGAGGTCAGCAAGCTCGGCATTCGCAAGATCAACGTGGACACCGACATCCGCCTGGCCGTCACCCGCAACCTGCGGGAGCTGTTCCACGGCGAGCCTGCGCTGCGGGATTCCGCCTCCATCGGGGCGATCTATGAGCTGCTGGTGAAGAATCCCTCCGCCTTCGATCCCCGCGTGTTCCTGCCGCCCATCATGGATACCGTGATGTACGGGCGGGTGCCGGATGCGGATGTGGCGCGCATCGTGGACTGCATCGAGCGCGGCGTGAAGGAGGTCGTGGGCGCGCTGATTGTGGAATTTGATTCGCTGGGCAGGGCTCCGCTGGTGGAGTGCGTCTCCCTGGACGAAATGGCGGAGCGCTACCGCGGGAAGGGGATCTGACATGGCGAACATCCTCATCGCCCACGGCGGCGGCCCGACGACGGTCATCAACTGCTCCCTGCAGGGGGCGGTGGAGGCTGCGCGCGCGTCGGGAAAGGTACATAGGATTTACGCCGCGCGCTTCGGCGCGGAGGGCGTGCTCAAAGGCGACCTGATCGACCTGACGGACGCGCCGGCCGCGACCATCTCAAAGCTTCGCGATACGCCCGCATCGGCCATCGGCTCCTGCCGGCGCAAGCTGGGGGAAGCGGACTATCCCACCATACTGGAGACGCTGAAGAAGTTTGACATCGACTGCTTCTTCTACAACGGCGGCAACGACTCCATGGATACCTGCCATAAGATCGACGCGCTCGCCCGACGCGAGGGCATGGATCTGCGCGTGATCGGCATTCCCAAGACCATGGACAACGACTTGGAGGTCACCGACCACTGCCCCGGCTTTGGTTCCGCCGCCCGCTACGCGGGCATCAGCGCCAGTGAATTGGCGCTGGACGCGTCGGCGCTGCCGATTCACGTGGTGGTGCTGGAATTGATGGGCCGCAATGCGGGCTGGGTCACCGCCGCCGCCGCGCTGGCGGGCAGGCTCACGGATTGCCGGACGCTCACCTACCTGCCGGAGCTGCCGGTGGACGAGGGAAGGATGCTCGCCGACATCGAGCGGGAGTACGCCAAGGGGAAGGGCCTGCTGGTGACGGTCAGCGAAGGCATTCGCGGCATGGACGGAAAGCCGCTGGCGGACACGGGCATCGTGGACGGCTTCGGCCACACCGTGCCGGGGGGTACGGCGCAGCACGTGGCGGACGCGATCATGCGAAAGCTTGGCCTCAAGGCGCGGGCGGAGAAGCCGGGCCTGCTGGGCCGGGCGAGCATTCCTTACGTGTCCGAAGTCGACCGGCGCGAGGCGTACGCCGTGGGCGAATACGCCGTGCGCGCGGCGCTGCGGGGCGAGAGCGGCTCCATGGTCGCCATTCGCGCGGAGCGCGCGCCGGAGTACAAAAGCGAGCTGTTTTTGACGCCGCTGGCGGAAGTGGCGAACGCAGAGAAGAAGTTCCCGTCGGAGTGGATCGCAGACGGCAATCAGATCGCGGACGCGTTTTTCGACTATGCCCTGCCGCTGATCGGCGGAAACCTGCCGGAGTACGCGCTGCTGAGAAAGTGAGGGAATTCCCTTGAAGCATATCTATCTGAATTTGAAGCGCTTCGACACGCCCGTGGAGCTGGGCGGCGTGAACCGGCTGGCCCCGGTGAAGGACTGGGCCGCCGCCGTGGTGGGCGGCACGCAGGAGGCGCTGAAGAAGTACGATCCCGCGAAGGTGGAATTCGTGCAGTACCTGCCGGAGGCGCACCTGCTGGGCGCGGTGGCCGCGCGCTGCGCGGGCAGCCCCGTGCAGATTGGCAGCCAGGGCGTGTATCGGGCGGACACGGCCGTCGGGGGCAACTTCGGCGCGTTTACCACGAACCGCACCGCGAACATCGTCAGGGCCATGGGCTGCACCTCCACGCTGATCGGCCACTGCGAGGAGCGCAACGATAAGAAGGGCGTGCTCGCCGAGGCGGGCGTGACGGACATGAGCGCCGTCAATCGCCTGCTGAATCAGGAGATTCTCTGCGCGCAGCGGGCGGGGCTGACCGTGCTCTACTGCATCGGCGAGACCAGCGCGGAGCAGCCGCGCTGGCAGGAGGTGCTGGGTGAGCAGCTCGACGTGGGCCTGGCCGGGGCGGACAGGAGCCGCGTGGTGATCGGCTACGAGCCGGTGTGGTCCATTGGCCCGGGCAAGACCCCGGCGGGGAAGGACTACATCACCAAGATCGCGCGCTTCGTCAAGGAGCGCACCGGGGGCATGGACGTGGTCTACGGCGGCGGCCTCAAGGCGGACAACGCCGCGATGCTGGCCTCGATCGACGAGATCGACGGCGGGCTCATCGCCCTGACGCGCTTCACCGGAGAGATCGGTTTCTATCCGGAGGAATATTTGGAGATCATTCGCCTGTATCTGGGCGAATGAAGGGAAGGGCCGGCGGGCGGCGAAGCATCGTGAAGGGTCCGACGAGCGGAGAGGACACGGCGAAGCCGTACCGCAGCGGCGTAGTCGCAGCGGGGTGCGAAGCAGCACGATGCGGCCGACAAGGAGGGAGGACCCAACGGGTCCGACGAGCGGAGAGGACACGGCGAAGCCGTACCGCAGCCGCGTAGCCGCGGTGCGGTGCGAAGCGCCGCAACGCGGCCGACAAGGAGGAATGCGATGAAGCACTTTGATTTTGAGTATGGCACGGGCACCATGGGCGCCGAGCTGCCCGACAGCACCGACGTATTTATTCCCGGCGTCACCGTTCCCGATCCGCCCTGCATCCCCGGGGCGGAGTTGGAGGCAGCCTACCTGGAGAGCCTCCGTCATCCCATCGGCATGAAGCCTCTGAGCGAGCTGGCGCACAGGGGCAGCAGGGTCGTGTTCGTTGTGCCCGACCGCGTGAAGGGCGGCGAGCAGCCCACCTGCCATCGCAGACTGTCCATCAAGTACATTCTGAACGAGCTCTACGCCGCGGGCGTGGAGAAGAAGGACGTGCTGTTCATCATCTCCAACGGCCTGCATCCCCGCTCTACCGCGCAGGACGCGCGCGCGCTGTTCGGGCCCGAGCTCTACGACGCCTTCTGGTCTACAGGGCAGATCATCAGCCACGACAGCGAGGACGCCGAGCACATGGTGGATCTCGGCCTGACCGATCGGGGCGATCCGGTGTGGATGAACCGCTACGTCTACGAGTGCGACCTGCCCATATTGATCGGCCACGTGCAGGGCAACCCCTACGGCGGATACTCCGGCGGCTACAAGCACTCCGCCACCGGAATCACCAACTGGCGCAGCATCGCCAGCCACCACGTGCCCTCCGTCATGCACCGCGACGACTTTACGCCTGTCAACGGCGGGAGCCTGATGCGCAGCAAGTTCAATGAGATCAGCATGAAGATGGAGGAGAAGATGGGCCATCCCTTCTTCTGCTGCGACGCGGTGCTGGACAGCAAGAGCCGCCAGATCGCCATCTTCTCCGGCTACGCAAAGGAGATGATGCCGCTGAGCTGGAAGGTGGCCGACGAGCGCACCTACGTGCACTGGGCGGAGAAGAAGTACGACGTGCTGGCGTTCGGCATGCCCCAATCGTTCCACTACGGCAACGGCATGGGCACCAATCCCATCATGATGATGCAGGCGCTGTCGGCCCAGGTGCTGCGCTTCAAGCGCGTGATGAGCGACCGCTGCGTGATCCTCTGCGCCAGCCTCTGCAACGGCTTCTTCAACGACGACCGCTGGCCCTACCTGCGCGAGTGTTACGACTGGTTCCAGCGCGACCGCATGAACCAGCTTCCGGACATGGACCGCCTGGGCGAATACTTCGCCACGAATGAGGAGTACGTGCGCAAGTACCGCTTCGCCAACGCGTTCCATCCGTTCCACGGCTTCTCGATGATGGCCTGCGGCCACATCGCCGAGATGAACACCAGCGCCATCTACATCGTGGGCGCGGAGCAGCCCGGCTGGGCGCGGGGCATGGGGCTCAAGACCCGGGCGACCTTCGAGGAGGCGTTGGAGGACGCGAAAAAGAAGTACCTGCCCGCGGAACCCAACATTCTGGCGCTGCCGCTGACCTTCAAGACCGCCGCCGTACACCTTTGCATGAAGAACCCGACCGACGACCCCATGGACGCCTACGGGCGCCGCGGCGGGGGCTGCGGCTGCTGTTGAGCGGGCGCGCCTCCTCCAAATCGAACCGGAAAGAGAGTGACGGCAATTGAAAGACAAGAAGAAACGGAACTTGAGCAAGCAGGTGTGGCTGCTGATCTCCCTGGCGGTCGCCATCCTCGTGTGGTATCTGCTCAGCCTGGGCAAGGCCACGGGGCGCAGCTTCCCCTTCATTCAAAAGACCTTCATCGAATCGTTCCCCAAGATGGCGTTTGAGCGCAAGGCGCTCTGGCCGGACTTCGTAAGCTCCATGATCTGCGTGGCGGCGGGCTTCTCGTTGGGCTTCGTCACCGCTGTTCCCGTGGCGTTTTTGATGGCGTGGTACGCGCCGGTGCAGAAGATCCTGATGCCCTGGATCAACTTCATCCGCAACATTCCCGCGCTGGCCTACGCGCCGCTGATCGTCATCATGGTGGGCGTGGGCAAGACCCCGGCCATCATACTGATCTGGATCTGTACGTTCATGACGATGTGCGTCACCATCTACGGCGGCATCGCCAACATCGACAATACGCTGATCAAGGCCGCGCGGGTGCTGGGGGCGAATGACGTGGACATCTTCTTCCGCATCACGCTGCCGGCAACGGTGCCCTTCATCATTACCGCCGTGCGCCTGGGCCTCGGTGCGGGCCTGACGACGCTGCTGGCCGCTGAATCCACCGGCGCGCAGGCGGGCTTGGGCATGCGCATCCGCGCGCTGTCGGGCACCTTTGAATCCGCGCCCATGCTGCTCTATATCATCATTCTGGGCATCATCGGCATGCTGCTGAACATGCTGGTAAACTTTATTGAAAGGAAGCTGACGTCATGGCAGGAGAAGATCGAAAATTAAAACTCCGCATTGAAAACGTGTACAAGGAGTACAAGGGTGAGCGCGGCACCACCGTGGCGTTGAACGGGGTGAACCTCGACATCATGGAGAACGAGTTCATCTGCGTGGTTGGGCCCTCCGGCTGCGGAAAATCCACGCTACTGAACATCATCGCGGGCCTGCACGAGGCCACCAGCGGCGCCTGTTACCTGGACGGCAAGCTCATCACCGGCACCGGCGTGGAGCGCGGCGTGGTATTTCAGCAGTACGCGCTGTTCCCCTGGCAGACGGTGCTCAAGAACGTCATGTTCGGCCCGCAGATGAAGCGCATGCCCAAGGACCAGTGCGAGGCCATCGCCCGCAAGTACATCAAGCTGGTCGGTCTGGAGGGCTTTGAAAATTCCTATCCCAAGGAGCTGTCCGGCGGCATGAAGCAGCGCGTGGCCATCGCCCGCGCCTATGCCAACAACCCGGAGGTTCTGCTGATGGACGAGCCCTTCGGCGCGCTGGACGCCCAAACCCGCGCCCAGCTGCAGACCGAGCTCCTGAAGACTTGGGAAGAGGAGAAGAAGACCTGCTTCTTCATCACCCACGATGTGGACGAGGCGATCCTGCTGGCCCAGCGGGTGGTCATCATGTCCGCGCGCCCCGGCCGCATCAAGCGCATCGTGCCCATCGACATTCCGTATCCGAGGGATCAGGGCACCAAGTCCGACCCCCGGTTCATGGAGCTCAAGGCCGAGATCTGGAACGAGGTCTATCAGGAGTACCTGGAAGTTCGCAAGTAAACCCATCGCGCCTGTCCGCGCAAAGCGGATAAAATAAAGGAAAGAAGTTTAGGAGGAAAACACATGAAGAAGATCATCGCTCTGATGCTGGCGCTCGTACTGACGCTGGCGCTGGCTACCTGCGCTTGCGCGGAGGCCGAACCCGTCACCCTGCGCGTCGGCTACATGGCCAACTACGCGTCCCTGTGGGGCGTGCTCACCGGCATGAACAAGGGATTCTTTGAGGAAGAGGGCATCACCATCCAGCTGATCGAGTTCGCCGATGGTCCGTCCGAGATCGCCGCGATGGAGGGCGGCTCCATTGACCTGGCCTACATCGGCAAGGGCGCGCACCGCCTCTGCATCCTGGGCAACGCCATCATCTTCGCGCCCAGCTCCGTGCACACCACCGACCGCCTGGTCTGCAGCGCCGCTTCCGGCATCGAATCGGTCGCGGATCTGGCCGGAAAGAAGATCGGCTACAGCGCCGGTTCCTCCTCCGAGACCACGCTGGACAACGCGCTCAACGTCGCCGGCCTGACCCGTGACGACGTGACGCTGTCCGCGCTGGATCCGGCCTACATCGTGCCCGCCATGATCTCCGGCGATATCGATGTCGCCGTCACCTGGAACCCCTACACCGCCATGTGTCTGGAGCAGTCCGAGGGTTCCTATGAGATCGAGTTCGCCGACGGCTCCACCAACATGTCCAGCTGGATCTGCCTGCCCGGCTATGCTGAGGAGAACCACGATCTCCTCGTGCGCTTCACCCGCGCGCTGTTCAAGGCCATGGATTACGGCTCCAACCCCGATGTGGCGGAGGAGGTCGCCGGCTGGTGCGCTGATCAGACCAAGACTGACAAGGCCGTCAACCTCATGCAGTGGGGCGACGCGCACTGGTTCAACATCGCCGACATCAAGGCCGCGCTCGAGGACGGCACGATGCAGGGCTACTATGAGGGCGTGCAGAACGACATGATCGCCGGCGGGAACATCACCGAGGAAGAGGCGCATGACACCGCCGAATGGGTGCTCTACGACATCATGAGCGAGGCGCTCGCGTAAGCGCTGCCGAACAGGATTGCGTACTTTGGGGCGCCGTTTCCGCGGCGCCCCGATTCATGGGGAAGGATTTCATGAGGATATACGTGAGCTTCGCGCCCGAGGGCAGCGCGGTCGCGGCCTTCGCTGCGCGGGAGTTGGAGCGCTACCTCTCCCGAATGCTGCGGGGGGAGGGAGAAGTGCGCATCGCGCTCGCGGCGGATGAATCGGACCCGTGCGGCCCCGAGCGCTTTCGCGCGGAGTTGACCCCCTCCGGCGGCGAACTGCGCGGAAACTGCACCCGGGCCCTGCTGCTGGGGGTGTACGAGCTGCTGCGACGGCTGGGCTGCCGCTTTCTGGGGCCGGGCGCGGAAAACGAGCGGGTGCCCCGGATCGAGGCGGCCGCGCTGGCGCTGCGCTTCGAGCACAACGCGCGCTTTCCGCACCGGGGCGTCTGCATCGAGGGAGCGACCAGCCGGGAGGACGTGCTGAACTTCATCGACTGGCTGCCCAAGGCGGGTTTCAATTCCTTTTTCTTCCAGTTTCAGGTGCCATACGTGTTCTACGCGCGCTGGTACGAGCACCGGCTGAATCCGTCGCTTTCCCCGGAGCCGTTTTCGATGGAGGACGCGTGGCGGCTGACGGCGGAGGCCGAAGCCGAACTGCGCAGGCGCGGCCTGCTGCTGCACAAGGTGGGACACGGCTGGACGAGCGCAGCGCTGGGCTACGAGGCCGCGTCCTGGGACGAGGCGGAGCCGCTGTCCGATGAATTGCGGCCCCTGGCGGCGCAGGTGAACGGGCGGCGGGAGCTGTTTCTGCGCATCCCGCTGGACACCAACCTGTGCCTGTCGAATCCCGACGCGGCGGCGCACTTCGTGGATCTCGTCGCCGGGTATGCCGAGGCGCACCCGAACGTGGATTACCTGCACGTCTGGCTCGCGGACGAGTACAACAATGTCTGCGAGTGCGAGCGCTGCCGCGAGACCACGCCGTCGGATCAGTACGTGGCGCTGCTGAACGCCATCGACGCGCGGCTGACGGCGGACGGCCTGCGCACGAAGCTGGTGTTCTTGCTCTATCAGGAGCTGCTGTGGCCGCCGAAGCGGGAGCGGCTGCGCAATCCCGGCCGCTTCGTGCTGATGTTCGCCCCCATCAGCCGCGGCTTCGACCGCTCCTACGAAGTCGGCGGCAGCGGCGAAATTCCGCCCTACGTTCGAAACCACATCACGCTTCCCGTCAATCTGGCGGAGAATCTCCGCTTCCTGCGGGGATGGCAGGAGATTTTTGACGGGGACAGCTTCGTCTACGACTATCCCCTCGGCCGGGCGCACTACGGCGACTTCGGCTACATGCACATCGCGCGGGTCATCTTCGAGGACGTCGGCAAGCTGCGCGAATTGGGCTTGCGCGGCTATGTGAGCTGTCAGGAACTGCGTGCGGGGATGCCGAACTTTCTGCCGGACTACGTGATGGGCCGCGCGCTGATGGACGAGGGTGCCGGCTTTGACGAGATCGCGAACGAATATTTTCAGGCAGCCTATGGCGAGCGCTGGCGGGACGCGAAGGTGTTTCTGGCCGCGCTGTCGGACTGTCAGGTGTGCGACTATCTGAACGGCAAGGGCCCGCGAACGAATCCCGAAGCCGCTGCGAAGCTGGCGCGCGCGGAGGAGCTCTGCGCCGCGTTCGCGCCGGGCGGCGACGGACCCTTCTGGGAGCGGCTGGCGTATCACGCGCGGTACGTTTGCCTGCTGGCCCGCGCCATGCGCGCCCTCGCCGAGGGCGACGCGGCGCGCGGCCGAGAAGAGTACGCCCGCCTGCTGGAATATTTGCGGGAGACGGAGCCGCGGGTGCAGCCTGATTTGGACGTCTATCGCGTGATCGAGGTGACGGAGAAGTACACCGGCCTGAACGCGCCAAAACTGTAAGAATTGCCTGCAACAAAGGCGCCCATGAAACCGAAACGGGAATCATGGGCGCTTTCTCAATGCGGGGAATCAGACGAAGATCATCCGGCCGAAGTCGCGGGGACGATGGAAGTCCGGCGCGGCGCTGGTGCAGGGATTCCACGAGAGGTAGTGCTCGCGGACGGTCAGGTCTCCGCACTTGTAGCAGTTCGCGCGCAGATCGTCGCCCGCCTTGGGCGCGTAGCCGGGGTAGAACTGACGGAGGAAGTCGAAGGGCACGTGGTATGCGATCTCCCAGCCGTCCTCCGTGCGCTTTGCCACCGGATCGAGGGGATCGCGCTTGGGAATCAGCCGCACCCGCCGCGCGCGCTCCCCTCCGAAGCCCAGGTAGAGGCAGCAATTCGGGTTGTACTCGATGTTGAAGTAGCGCTCGTCCCCCGGCGCGGGCGAGAAGAAGAACTCCAGGCAGCTATCCTGGCAGGGCATGGCCAGCGGCGCGCCGGCGGGATGCTCGGCTCGAATCTCGCGCTCCCGCGCCCGCAGGCGCACCCAGAGCGCTCCATCGTCCCAGCAAAGCTGCGCCCAGGCGCGAACGCCCGCCTCCGTGTTCCAGAGAACCGTGTCGATGGGAAGCTCGGGCACCTTCGCCCAGTCCATCGGTTCGGGCCTGCGTATGATCGTATATTCTCGCATGCGCGCTTCCTCCCAATGCGCAAATTTTCTGCGTTCAGCGCTCCATTCGCACCTTGATCACGGCCTTGCGGCCGGTCGCGGCGCTTCCGCACTTCAAATTCGGCATGTGCGCGTCCTGCGGCAGAAGAATCATGAACGTTCCGGCGGGCAGCGGCAGCGCGACTCCCTTCTCCTCCACGTCGGAGAAGCCGATGTCCTTTTCCTCGTCGAAGGGCGCCCACTTGGCGACGCGCTCCACGGGCAGCACGGAGATGGCCTCTCCGTCGGCCAGCGCCAGCTGAATGTCGGCGTAGCGGCGGTGCGCCTCAAACTGCGCGTCGGCCGGGGCGCGGAATTCCGGCTCCTGAATCATCAGATAGACGTTCGCGCCATCCACCTCGTATCTGCCCGCGGCGAGCCTGGACAGATCGGTGTTCGAGAGATAGTCGATGGCGCGATCCATGTTCGCGCCGAGGCCGCGATAGGCGGCAATGTGATCGAGGGTATCGTAAATCATGCCGGTCGCCTCCGTTTTTGTTTCAGTATAAGCGCTTCGCCGCGCTCCTGTCAATAGCGGCGGCGAGAACCGCGGGAAAATCCCGTCCAGCCCCTTGCGCAAGAGGCGCTTCATTGTTATAATATAGGTATCACCCTTAACAAAGAACGGGGGCGACGGGATGGATCGGGCGAAGAGAACCTTGCAGCGCGCGCAGCTCTCGGAGCAGATCGCGAACCAGCTGGAAGAAGAGATTCTCTCCAAGGGCAGGGCCGGCGAACGGTTGGGCTCGGAGCAGCAGCTCTGCGAGCGCTTCGACGCGAGCCGCACGGTAGTTCGCGAGGCGCTCAAAATTCTGCATGCTCGTGGGTTGATCCAATCCCGAATCGGCAGCGGCGCGTACATCGTCCGCCCGGACGTGCAGGATCTGTCCCAGATGGTCGCGCGCATCATCCGCATGGACCGCATCGACTACCGCAGCATCTACGAGGTGCGCTACTATCTCGAGGCGGCCGCCGCGCGGCAGCTGGCCGAACATGGCACCGAGGACGACTTCAACGCGCTGGAGGCCATTTTGCGCAAGCTGCACAACCGCGATCTGACCGTGCTCGAACGCCTGGATCTGGATTACGGCTTTCACGAGAGCATCGCCCGGCGGTCCGGCAACCCGCTGCTGGCGCTGCTGGTGGAGACCATGGCGTATGTATTTAAAGACGTCATCAAGACGGGCATCTTTGTGGCGGGCGGCATCGAGGACGCGATCATTCGCCATCAGCGCATCTTCGATGCGATGCGCAAACACGATGCGGCGCTGGCGGAGCGGATGGTGTGGGAGCACCTGGATCAGTCCCGCCAGAATTACGAGGTATACTACGGCATCCGGTGACATGCGTCCCTCGTGGCTGTTCGCCGCGGAAGGGGACGCGAAAATGGTTTCGGAAGGTTTTGTCGAATGGCCCCAAAATTCTATTAAATTTGTCGTGATGCACATACAAGCTCGGTTTTTTTGGTTAATTATCTGAATTTATTCTTGACCATCACCATAAAATCCGTATAATTATAATACAGATTAATTTTCACATAACAAGCAATGGAGGCGTGGAATATGAACAACTATCCGGGTGGCGTTTGGCCCGTCATGCTGACCCCCTTCACCCGCAAGGGTGAGATCGACGAGGAGGGCCTGATCGCTCTCATCGAATGGTATATTCAGAACGGCGTGAGCGGCCTGTTCGCGTCCTGCCAGTCCAGCGAGATCTACAAGCTGAACTTCGAGGAGCGCATCCGCGTGGCAGAGATCACCGTCAAGGCGGCGAAGGGCCGCGTGCCGGTGGTGGCCTCGGGCCACGTGTCCGATGACTTTGACCAGCAGGAGCGCGAGCTCAACACCATGGCGGGAACCGGCGTGGACGCGGTCATCATGATCACCAACCACTTCGCTCGCCAGGACGAGAGCGACGCGGTGTGGATGAAGAACATCGACGAGATGCTCAAACGCATCGATCCCAAGGTGCACCTGGGCGCCTACGAGTGTCCCACGCCCTACAAGCGGTTGATGACGCCGGAGATGATCCACCACATCGCCGAGACCGACCGTTTCTACTTCCTGAAGGACACCTGCTGCGACGCGGCCACGATCCGCGAGAAGCTGGCGGCCATTCAGGGCACCAACCTCAAGCTCTACAACGCCAATACCACCACCACGCTCCAGAGCATGCTGGACGGCGCGCCGGGCTACAGCGGCATCATGGCCAACTTCCACCCGGAGCTCTACGTGTGGCTGACGGCGAACATCCACCATCCCAACGCCCAGAAGGTCCAGAACGTGCTGACCATCGCCTCTCTGATCGAGCGCCAGCTCTATCCGGTGAACGCCAAGTTCCACCTG
Source organism: uncultured Clostridia bacterium (assembly GCA_947596085.1). Classification (GTDB taxonomy): domain Bacteria; phylum Bacillota; class Clostridia; order Christensenellales; family Aristaeellaceae; genus SFTH01. The sequence continues at coordinate 23,632 of CANQEW010000002.1, forward strand.
AAGGAGATCGAAAAGCTGCCCATCACTACCTTCTGCCGCGTGCAGGACGACAGCCTGCTCACCGAGACCTTCAAGACCGAGGTCTACCAGATGAACGAGCTGTGCAATGACGCCTATGAGCGCTACTGCAAATGAACAGGAACGAAAATATGCTGCCCGCCGAGCGGCTTCGGGAGAGGCTCCGCTCAGACAGGCCGGTGATCGGCGGCCACGTGTTCTTCACCGACCCCGAAATCACGGAGCTGTTGGGCTATCACGGCTTTGAGGCCGTCTGGATTGACGCGGAGCACTCCGCCTTCGATCTCAACACCATTCTGGGCCACATCATGGCCTGCGCGTCCTCGGGAACGGCGTCGCTGGTGCGCGTGGCGTGGAACGATCCCGTGCGAATCAAGCCCGTTCTGGAGATGGGCCCGGACGGCATCATCCTGCCCATGGTGTGCACGGCGCAGGAGGCCCGGGAGGCGGTGCGCGCGTGCACCTACCCGCTCGAGGGCGTGCGCGGCTTCGGGCCCCGGCGCGCGAACCGCTACGGCGCGCTGGACAATTCCGAGTACCTGGCGCAGGCGGAGAAGTCCTTTTTGCGCATCCTCCAGATCGAGCACCGGGACGCCATCGACAACCTGGATGAGATCCTCGCGGTGGAGGGCATCGATCTGTTGATCTGCGGGCCGAACGATCTCTCCGCGTCCTACGGCCATCTCTGCGACACCCGCAACCCGGAGATGTTCCCCATCTACGACCGCTTCGCCGAGAAGTGCAAGGCGGCGGGCAAGCCCTTCGGCGTGTCGCTGGGCGCGGGCGACCGCGAATCCATGGTCGATTGGTTCCACAGGGGCGCGAACTTCATCGGCTGCGGCGACGACATCGCTTACATGAGCCTGGGCTGCCGGGCGACCTTCGATTTCCTGCGGGAAAACGGAATGATCTGAATCTGCGCGGATCCAAGATCCGCTTAGAGAAATTAGACAAGGAGGCAAACCCCATGAAGAAGATTCTTGCTCTGGTTTTGGCCCTGATGCTGGGCCTGTCCCTCGTCGGCGCCTTCGCCGAGGACCTCGGCGACCCGGTCACCCTCGCCGTCACCCTGACCGCGGTGTCCACCGACACCCACGCCCAGGCCATGATGGAGTTTGAGAAGTACGTCGAAGAGGCCTCCGGTGGCAACATCCAGGTGGAAGTTTACACCGACGCCGTGCTCTTCCCGCAGGAGATGGAAGTTTCCGCCGTCGCGATGGGCACCGAGGCGCAGATGTCCCTGATCTCCGCCAGTTGGATCGCCGCCGGTTCCCCGTGGGCGGGCCTGTTCGCGGCCGGCTACGTGTTCACCAGCTACGACCACATGACCAAGGTCCTCAACGGCGACATCGGCAAGGCCGCCTTCGAGCGCATCGCTGAGGAGCAGGGCGTGCTCCCGCTGGGCGCCTGGTATCTGGGCTCCCGCGAGATCTCCCTGGGCGAGGATCGCCCGATCACCACGCCCGAGGATCTGGCCGGCGTGAACCTGCGCATGCCCAACTCCGACGCCTGGCTGCTGCTGGGCAAGGCCCTGGGCGCCAACCCGACCCCCATCTCCTTCTCCGAGCTGTACCTCGCGCTGCAGACCGGCACGGTCGACGGCCAGGACAACCCGCTGCCCTCCGTTGAGAGCGCCAAGTTCTATGAGGTTCAGAAGTCCATCACCCTGACCGACCACCTGGTCGACTCCGTGTGGCCCTGCATCAACCTCAACGTCTGGAACGGCCTGACCGAGGCCCAGCAGAAGATCATCATGGACGGCGTCGAGGCCGGCCGCAAGTTCTGCGACGAGACCAACCTGGCCCGCGAGGCGGAGCTGGTTCAGTTCTTCAAGGATCAGGGCCTGAGCGTCTACGAGGCCGACAAGCAGGCCTTCGCCGACCACGTGCTCGACTACTACCTGAACGATCCCTCTTCTGAGGCTTGGGATCTCGAACTGCTCGACGAAATCCGCGCGATGGGCTGATCGCCGGTAGAATCACCGAAATGAAAAGGGGCCGCTGCGATCGCGGCGGCCCCGCTTCAAAACCTTAGGGGGCGGCCGGGCTTGGGAGCGGCCGCGCCCGGCCACAATTGGGGGGAAATTGTATGAATTCACTGATTAAGACGCGCGACATTTTGCGCGACATCGTGGAGATTTACATCCCTGTTGCGACCTTCGTAATCATGTTCGTGACGTTCGTGCTGCAAATCTTCTTCCGTTACATTCTGCGCCAGCCGCTGGCCTGGGCGTATGAGGTGACGGTGTCGTGCTACCTGTGGCTGGTCATTCTGGGCGCGTGCTACGCCCAGCGCGATCACGGCCACGTGACCTTTACCCTGATTACCGATAAGATGCCCATCCGCGGCCGCGCCTTCTGCACCTTCATGGGCAGCCTGTTGATCTGCGTGGCGTTCGCCTGGGCGTTCGTGCCGAGCCTGAAGTTCGTGCTGATGATGAAGATGCAGAAGACGAGCATGCTCAAGATCGGCCTGAACATCGTCTACTTCCCCTACGTCGTGTTCCTGGCGCTCACGATCCTGTACATGCTTCGCGACATGATCCTGGACTTCAAGGTGTGGACCGGTCTGGCCTCCGATGAGGATCGCAAGCGCTATATGAAGCTGAACGCCAGCGAGGTCGAGCAGGCCATCGAGGCCTCCAAGGAAGGGGGTAGCATGCTGTGAGCCTTCCGCTGATCGTATTTCTGATCGTATTCGTGCTGATCTTCGTGCTGCGGATGCCGATTCCTCTGGGCCTGATGACCGCCTGCTGCTTCTACTTCATCTTCCGCGGCAGCGGCATTGAGACCGTGGGTCAGCAGACGCTGACCACCTTCTATACCAACTACACGATCATCGCCGTGCCTCTGTTCATCTTCGCCGCGAACGTCATGAACTCCGGCAAGATCACGGACAAGATCTTCGACTTCGCGCTGGGCTTCGTGGGCCGCTTCAAGGGCGGTTTGGGCCACGTGAACGTGCTGGCCTCCCTGGTGTTCGCCGGCATGACCGGCTCCGCCATCGCGGACGCCTCCGGCCTGGGCAAGATGGAGATCGAATCCATGAAGAACGAGGGCTACGACGCGGGCTTCTCCTGCGCGGTCACCGCGGCTTCCGCGGTCATCGGCCCGATCTTCCCGCCGTCGATCCCGATGGTCATCTACGCCATGTACTCCGGCGCCTCCGTCGGCGCGCTGTTCCTGGGCGGCATGGTTCCCGCCATCCTGCTGGCGATCGCGCTGATGGCCTACATCATGTTCGTCGCTCACAAGCGCAACTACCCGATCTCCCAGAAGATGGGAATGAAGAAGTTCCTGATGTCCACCCTCACGGCGATCCCGGCGCTGCTGACCCCCATCATCCTGCTGGCCGGCATCTACACCGGCGTCATGACGCCCACCGAGGCGGGCGCCGTCGCGGGCTTCTACGCGCTGCTGGTCTCCTTCTTCGTGTACCGCGTGATGGGCTGGAAGGAACTGTGGAACATCCTGAAGGAGACCGTCAAGGGCGTGGGCACCTGCTCCCTGATGATCGGCGCCGCGGCGTGCATCAACTACATCGCCGCCCGCGAGCAGGTTTCCATGGCGATCCGCAACCTGATCCTGAACACGACCAACAATCCCTACGTGTTCCTGCTGATCGTGAACATCGCCATCCTGGTGCTGGGCATGTTCATCGACACGTCGGTCATTCAGTCGGTGTTCGTGCCGCTGATGATCCCGATCGCCACCGCGCTGGGCATCGACCTGCTGCACTTCGGTCTGGTCTGCGTGTTCAACATGATGGTCGGCCTGTGCACCCCGCCGTTTGGCATGCTGCTGTTCATTACCTCCGGCATCAGCAATACGCCGCTGAAGGACGTAATAAAAGAAGTGCTATTGCCATTGTCCGCGATGCTGTTGGTGCTGATTATCATCACGTACATCCCCGATGTCGTGCTGTTCCTGCCCCGCATCTTCATGGGCTACGGCGGCTGATCGTCAAGGCACTGATCGTCAAGGCACTGATCGTCAAGGCACTGATCGTCAAGGCAAAAAGAAAGTCGTCTCGCAGAGAGGCGGCTTTCTTTCTGTCTGACAGAGGTTCGGATCAGTTCATAAACTTGAAGCCCGACTGCGCGCCGAGCACGAGGAAGTCGATCACGACCACGAGGGCCAGCGCGATGACCATGGCGGTGCGCAACTTGGGAATGCGGCGCAGGCTCTGCTTCTCGATGATGTTCGGCACGATCAGCGCGATTACGATGGCGATGATCAGCGGCAGCGAGAACAGCCCCTGCTGTTGCTGGGATTCGGGCGAGGGCCGCACCAGCGTGTCCCAGAACAGCGCCAGGCCCGCGGCCACGCCCAACAGCGCGCCCGCCACGCGCTGCATCAGCGCCCAGCGCGCGTCGCTCATCCGGGCGCAGTATTTTTGAAAGGCGTTCATGCCGGAGTCCTCCAGAATGCTCTCCTGGAGCTCGTCCTCCGTCATGAAGGGGGCGACGTCCTCGTCGAGGGTGGCGTCGCGCTCCTCGATCTCCTGGGTCTGCTTGTTCTCTTCCATGGCTCGGCCTCCGTTGTCGAATGTGCTGTCTCTATTATGCCCGAAAACCCGGCGCGGCGCAAGTGCTTTTTTGAAATTCAGCCGCTTTGCGCTTCGTGTCCGCCGCACAGCTCGGTGTAGATGCTCTGCATCTCCTCGTCCAGACGCGCGCTGTCATCGGCACACTTTTTCAGCCGCCGGCGCAGCTGCCGCGTGGCCTCCTGGTCGGACTTATAGCGCAATTGATGCTCCAGCGTGGCCCAGAAGTCCATGGCGATGGTGCGGATCTGCACCTCCACCGGCACCAGCTCCGTATGGCTGGACAGGAACACCGGAATGCGCACCACCAGATGCAGGCTGCGATAGCCCGAATCCTTCGGCTCCCGGATGTAATCCCGGCGGCACACCAGTTCCACGTCGTTCTGCCGCGTCAGCAATTCCGCGATGCGATAGATGTCCTCCAGATAGTTGCACACGATGCGCACGCCCGCGATGTCGTTCAGGTTCTCCTCGGCCGCCTCCAGCGTCGGGGGGAGGCCCTTGCGCCGGAGCTTTTCGATGATGCTGGACGGGGACTTCAGGCGCGCGTCGATGTGGTGGATGGGATTGCGGTCGTAGCGCACGCGAAACTCCGCGTCCAGCACCTCCAGCTTCGTGCGCACCTCGCGGATCGCGCCCTCGTAGAGCTGCATCATCTCGCGGTACTGCTGATGCGTGGCCGCGGTGGACGGCGCGTCCATCGGTATCATTGCTTCATTCATTCCAGTTCTCCTCCATATTGGCGTATTATATCGGGTTCAGATCAACCGACTATAAACAGTGCGCAACGATAAACGAAAAAACGCTGTTTCTTTGGACGGATTTGCGCTATAATAGGTTGCAAGCGGAAGGATTCTTTATATTTGGTTCATGGGCGCGTGTCACAATAGCGGCGAGGTGAGATTATGTTTCATATCCTGGTGGTCGAGGACAACGACAACAGCCGCAAGCTGATGGAGGCGGTGCTCTCCCAGAACGGCTACGAACCCATTCCCGCGCGGGATGGAATCGAGGCGCTGGAGCTGCTCGACCGCAAGCATGTCGATTTGATCGTGCTGGACATCATGATGCCGCGCATGGACGGTTACGAGTTCACCGAGACGCTGCGGAGCTCGGGCTGCGACATTCCGATTCTGATGGTCACGGCCAAGGAGAAGCCCGCCGACAAGCATCGCGGCTTTCTCACCGGCACGGACGACTACATGGTCAAGCCGGTGGATGAGGAGGAGATGCTTCTGCGCATCGCGGCGCTCCTGCGGCGTTCGCGCATCGTCAACGAGCACCGGCTGGAGGTGGGCGGCACGGTGCTGGATTACGACGCGCTCACCGTGAGCTGCGCGCAGGGCGTATTGGAGCTGCCGAAGAAGGAGTTCATGCTGCTGTTCAAGCTCCTGTCCTATCCGAACAAGATCTTCACCCGCCGCCAGCTGATGGACGAGATCTGGGACATGGAGAGCGAGTCCGACGAGCGCACCGTGGACGTGCACATCAACCGCCTGCGCGATCACTTCCGGGGCAGCGACGATTTTGAGATCGTCACCGTGCGCGGCCTGGGCTACAAGGCGGTGAAGCGCGGATGAGCCGCGGGCGCGACTCGGGCGGCCGGCGGCAGGATCAGCGCCTGCGGAGGGACGCGAAGCGGCGCGAACAGCGGGAGCGCCGCCGCCGGGCCAGCGAGCGGCACGCGCGGGAGAGCGGTATGTCGCTGAGCTGGCTGCTGGTCACCTTCATCGTGGCGGTGCTGTTGAACGCAGGGCTGATGACCAGCTCGTCCTACATGCTGCTGATGCGGCTGGGCGCGCTGCCGCGGATGAACACGGCGCTGTGGCCGCTGCTGATGGTGGCGCTGTGCATCCTGTTCGCGCTGGTGCTCACGCTGGGCTTCGGCGGGCAGAAGCTCAAGCCCATCCACAAGGTCAACGACGCCATGAAGCGCGTGTCCAAGGGCGACTTTTCCATCCGCCTGGACGAGCGCGAGGGTGACGGCGAAATTCGCGAGCTGATGGCCAGCTACAACCACATGGCCGAGGAATTGAGCGGCATCGAAATGTTCCGCACGGACTTCATCAACAACTTCAGCCACGAGTTCAAGACGCCCATCGTGTCGATTCGCGGCTTCGCGCGCCAGCTCGAGCGCGGCGATCTGACCGAGGAGCAGCGCCGGGAGTACACCCACATCATCGTTGCGGAGTCCGAGCGTCTGGCGAACATGTCGGCCAACGTGCTGCTGCTGACGAAACTGGAGAATCAGCAGATCGTGACGGACGTGACGCGCTACCGGCTGGACGAGCAGATTCGCGGCTGCATCCTGCTGCTGGAGAAGCAGTGGGAGGAAAAGGAGCTGGAACTGCGGCTCGATCTGGACGAGCTCGAATACGAGGGCAACGAGGAGATGATGTCCCACGTGTGGGTGAATCTCCTCAGCAACGCCGTCAAGTTCTCGCCCCGGGGCGGAGTCCTGGAGGTCGGCTGTATGAAGGTGCAGTCCTTCATCGTGGTGCGCGTGGCCGACCACGGCGATGGCATGGACGCGGAGACCCAGGCCCGGGTGTTTGAGAAGTTCTACCAGGGCGACTCCGCCCACGCCACCGAGGGCAACGGCTTGGGGCTCTCGCTGGTGAAGCGCATCGTGGACCTCTGCCGGGGCAAGGTCGCGGTGACGAGCGCGCCGGGGCAGGGCGCGACGTTCGAAGTCTACCTGCCCGTGGATTCCCCCAACCCTTGAGACGAGGAGAGATTTCCCCATGCAAAAGCGCTACGACCGCACGATGCGCGCCTGCTTCGCGAGCTACATCGTGCAGGCGGTGATCAACAACTTCGCGCCGCTGCTGTTTGTGACGTTTCACGACAGCTTCGGCATTCCGCTTTCGAAGATCACGCTGCTGGTGACGTTCAATTTCCTGTTGCAGCTGGTGATTGACGCGGCCTCGGTGAAGTTCCTGGACCGCATCGGCTACCGCGCGGCGGCGGTGCTGGCCAACGCCTGCTCGGCGGCGGGGCTGGTGCTGCTGACCGTGCTGCCGGGGGCGACTGCGGATCCCTTCGCGGGGCTGCTGATCGCCGTTTCGATCTGCGCGCTGGGCGGCGGGCTGCTGGAAGTGGTCATCAGCCCCATCGTGGAGGCCTGCCCGTCGGACGGTAAAGAGCGCGCCATGAGCATGCTGCACTCCTTCTATTGCTGGGGCCACGTTGCCGTGGTGCTGATTTCCACGCTGTTCTTCGCGGCGTTCGGGCTCGCGCGCTGGCGGATCATGGCGCTGATCTGGGCGGCGCTGCCGCTGATCGTGTCGCTGATGTTTTTGAACGTGCCCATCGAGGGCCTGCTGGGCGAAGGCGAGCGGGGCATGAGCCTCCGGGAACTGGCCTGCTCGAAAGTGTTCTGGCTGATGTTCGCGGCGATGCTGTGCAGCGGCGCGAGCGAGCAATCGGTGAGCCAGTGGGCCTCGGTGCTGGCGGAGAAGGGCCTGGGCGTGAGCAAGGCGCTGGGCGATCTGACCGGGCCGATGCTCTTCGCGATCTGCATGGGAACCGCGCGGCTGCTCTACGGCAAGTTTGGCGACCGCATCCCGCTGAAGAAATTCATGCTGGGAAGCTGCGCGCTGTGCGTGTTCGCCTATCTGCTGATCGGATTCGCGCCCGTGCCGGCGCTGGGGTTGATCGGCTGCGGAATCTGCGGCTTCTCGGTGGGCATCTTCTGGCCGGGCACGGTGAGCCTGGCCTCGGCGGCGATGCGGCGGGGCGGAACGGCGCTGTTCTGCCTGCTGGCGCTGGCGGGGGATCTGGGCTGCTCGGCGGGCCCGACGCTGGCGGGCATGGTCTCCAGCGCGGCGGGCGACAACATCCGCGCGGGCATACTCGCGGCGGTGGTCTTCCCGGTGCTGTTGATGCTCTGCGTGCTGCGGCAGCGGAAGATGCGCTGAAGCGCCTCGACAGTATTTATCCACATTTCCCGAGGGAGCGAGCGGCATATGGCTATGCCGCCCGCCCAGTCTGTCAAAAAACCAACCGCAGGACAGCCTGTTCAATCAAATCCGACGGCGTGTACGTCGGATTTGTTTTTTGTCGGAGTGAAATGCAGACAAAAACGATACCTATGGTCAGGTTTCCGCCCGGAATTTCGTGAGAAATTCAGGAAACCGTAGTCCTCTTCTACGGCGACTTGCTCAAATCTTTGATTTGACCAAGTCGGTCTGCCCTGAAAGGCAGACTTGGAAACCCAACGGGTTTCCAACCTTCGCACGGGAAATCCTCAGATTTCCCGTGCAAGTGTCGAAAATACTTTTTCGACACGCTGAGCGGGCGGCATATGCTTATGCCGCCCGCCTTTTCTCACCAGAGCTGCATAAAAATCCCTTCGATTGCCGACGATAGAGACAGATTTTCCCGAAAGAGGTGAAAATGTCTTGATTCGACGGCTTTTTTCGGCGCTGCTGCTGGCGGCGCTGCTCTGCGGCGGAGCCCGGGCGGCGGAGATGACGGAACTGGTGCGGCTGCAGGTGCGCGCGGAGAGCGACGATCCCGAGGCGCAGGCGCTCAAGCTCGAGGTGCGCGATGCCTGCCTGCGCGCGGCGGAGCTCTGCCTGGCGGATGCCGCCGGCGCGGACGAGGCCTACGCGCGCCTCGTCGAGCATCTGGACGACTTCCAGGCCGCCGCCCTTCGCCGCGCGCGGGAGCTGGGCTACGCGGGCCCCGTGCGCGCGGAGACGGGCGTGTTTGAATTTCCGGACCGCGTGTACGGAAAGCTGCTGGTGCCCGCGGGCGAGTACCGCGCGCTGCGGGTGACCATCGGCGCGGGGGAGGGACACAACTGGTGGTGCGTGCTGTATCCATCGCTGTGCCGGCTGAACGAGGCTGACGCGGCGGGAAGGATCGACGCGAAGGGCGTGCTCGAGTGGCTCCGCGAGAAGCTGTTCGGAGGTGATGCCGCGTGAAGCGTGCACTATGCGCGATGCTGACGCTGGCGCTGCTGATCTCCTGCCTGGGCTCGGCCAGTGCGGCGGTGCTGGAGGTGGGCTCGAAGGGCAGCGACGTGGTGAAGGTGCAGCAGCGGCTGATCAAGTACGGCTATCTCAGCGGCACCGCCGACGGGCGCTACGGCGAAAAGACCCGGAAGGCTGTGCTCTGGTTCCAGCGCAAGAACGGCCTTACGCAGGACGGCAAAGTCGGCCCGGCCACAGCGGCGGCGTTGGGCGTGACGCTCTCGGGGAGCAAGTCGTCCGCGCCCGCGTCGGCATCGTCGGGCTACGTCTCCTCGGATCACCGCTTGCTGGCGAAGCTGGTGTATGCCGAAGCCCGGGGCGAGCCCTACAAGGGGCAGGTGGCCGTGGCCGCGGTGGTGCTCAACCGCGTGGCGAGCGCGTCCTTTCCCAACACCGTGTCCGGCGTGATCTACCAGTCCGGAGCCTTCTCCTGCGTGGAAAACGGCTCCATCAACAACACGCCCGATTCCAACTGCATCCGCGCGGCGCTGGACGCGCTCAACGGCTGGGACCCCACCGGCGGCTGTTTGTATTATTACAATGCAAACACCGCCAAGGACCGGTGGATCTTCAGCCGCACCGTGCAGACGGTAATCGGAAATCATTCCTTCGCGGTCTGAGGAGGCATACATGAAATCCATCCTGAACCGAAACTGGACGCGCACGGCGCTGCTGGCGCTGAGTTTATTGCTGTTGTCCATGGTGATATTGAACATCGCGCGCTCGGAGGAGCTGGAGGCGGCGCGCACGCGCATCAGCGCCGTGTACGCCAAGGCGTTCTACGAGACCTGCGAGCTGACCGAATCCATCTCCTCCAACTATCGAAAGCTGCTGGTGGCCGGGGATCGGGCACAGATGCAGGCGCTGCTGGGCGACATCAGCCGCCAGACCCAGGGCGCGTCCAGCAATCTGGCGCTGCTGCCGCTGGGCGAGGAGACGATCTCCGCCACGATCAAGTTCATCAACCAGGCGGAGGACTTCGCCGAGAGCCTCGATCAGCGCCTCGCGGCGGGCAGCGAGCCCACCGCCGAGGACTATTCGACGATGGAACAGCTCTCCGAGAGCGCGGCAAAGCTGTCGGTGGGGCTGACGCGGCTGCTGGGCAGCTTTGAGCGCGGCGAGACCGTGTTTGATTCCACCGACTTCAACGAGACGGGCGAAGAGTCCCTCTATCCGCTCACCAGCGAAGCGGGGGAGTATCCGGTGCTGCTCTACGACGGCCCCTTTTCCGACGGGTCGCAGGCCGGAAGCTATGCGCTGCTCGCGAATTTGAAGGAGTTGAGCCGGGAGGAGGCCGAAGCACGGCTGCGGGCGTTCGTCCCGGTGGACGAATTGACCTACCTGGGCGAGAGCCACCCCGAGGTGGACGTGTACGAGTTTCACATTCAGAGCGGCGGCTACGGCATCTCCGCGGGCGTAACGAAGCGCGGCGGGCAGATTCTCTACCTGCTGCCGGAGACCGGTGAGACCGAGGTCAACTACGGCGAGAACGAACTCTGCGAGATCGCGAAGGCGTTCCTCGTGTCCCGGGGCTACGGACAGATGGAGATGAGCTACTACTCCCGCTACGGCGGCATACTGACGATCAACTTCGCGGCGGTGCAGGACGGGGTGGTGCTCTATCCCGATCTGGTAAAGCTGCAGCTCTCGATGAAGGACGGCCGGGTGATCGGCTTGGATGCGGAGAACTATCTGAAGAACCATGTATCCCGCGCGCTCGCCGCGCCGGCGGTCAGCGAGGAGGAAGCCATGCTGCGCGTGAGCGAACGGCTCGCGCCGCTGTCGGCCCGGCTGTGCGTGATTCCCCAGGGGTCGGGCGAGTACCTCTGCTACGAGGTCACGGCGGCGGATGCCGAGGGCGAGTTTCTGGTCTACGTGGACGCGATGACCGGCATGGAGCGGGAGCTGATGCAGTTGATCTCACGAAATAATGGAACGCTGGTGATGTGATATGGAATACACGCGGCCTTCACACGAGCGCGCGGGCGCGCATACGATGCGGCAGACCCTCTATGCGGAGCGTGATCCAATGATAATGCGCGGAGACCTCTTCAGCGCCTGTCTGGATCCGGTGGTCGGCTCGGAGCAGGGCGGCATCCGCCCGGTGCTCGTGGTACAGAACGACGTCGGCAACCGATACAGCCCCACGGTGATCGTGCTCGCGGTCACAGGTCAGATCAACAAGACGCGCCTGCCCACCCATGTGCCGGTGGCGGCCGGGAACACCGGCCTCGCGAAGGACAGCGTGGTGCTCGCGGAGCAGATACGCACCCTCGACAAGCGCCGCCTGCGCGAGAAGATCGGCACGCTGCGGCCGGAGGTCATGCAGAAGGTGAGCGAGGCGATGATGATCTCGCTGGGGTTCCCCTCGATGAGCAAAAATTGAGGGCGGAAAATTCAACAGACGGGCGCGGGGCCGCGGATGGCGGAAGAAGCCATCGGGCGGCCCCTTTTTCGCGTTGTTTTTTCCTTCGATTTATGCTATCATTATTCCATAGACGCGAAAGAGGGATCCATATGTCGTTTTGCAGCTTTTCCCGGGACGCGGCGATGTTCGACGTCACGCCCATCGAGAACGAGTTCCTGATGGAATATCTGCCCACCACGCCGGAGGGCTTCCTGCGGGTGTACCTGTACGCGCGCATGGTTTGCACGCACCCGGAGCTGGGCGGAGAATTGAAGGAACTGGCGAAGGCGCTGCGCATGGAGGAGGACGAGGTGCTCAACGCCATGCAATACTGGGAGCGGCAGGGCCTGGCGGAGAAGCTGAGCGACCATCCCGCGAGCTACGCGTTGTTTCCGCTGCACGGCAGCGCCGTCGCCCAGAGCCAGGCGGAGCGGGAATATTACGAGTACCGGGAATACAATTCGTCTCTGCAGGAGCTGTTTGGCGAGGCGGATCTGCTGGAACCGAGGCAGTACAAGCTGGCGAACGACTGGCTGAACGTGCTGGGATTTACGCAGGAGGCGGCGCTGCGCCTGCTGGCGTACGAGCTGAACCAGCCCGGCGGACGCAAGCCCGCGGCGGTGTTCAAGCGCGCGGACAAGCGCGCCATAGAGTGGGCCGAGCGGGGGATTCACAGCATCGAGGATGTGGAGCGCGCCATCTCCTACGACGAGCGCGTGTACGAAATGGCGGCGGCGGCGTTGAAGCAGCTCGCCATCGGGCGGCGGCCCACGGGCAACGAACTCGACTGCGTGCGCCGTTGGATCGACGACTGGGGGCTCACCATGAAGGACGTGCTCTCCGCCTGCGAACAGACCACGAAGTCCCGCGCGCCGTCCATTGCCTATCTGGACGCGATTCTGAAGGCGCGCGTGGAGAGCGGATCGGGCGAGCACTTCGAGGCGATGAAGCTGGTGCTGCGCGAACTGGGCGCGGTCAACACCATTCCCACGCCGGAGCAGACGCGCGCCTACGCCAAGCTGATGGAGCAGGGCTTCGCGCCGGAGACCGTTCGGCTGGCGGCGGTGCAGTGCGCGCGCAAGCGCCGCCACAGCTTCGAGGACCTGGATTGGATGCTGCGCTCCTGGGGCGACGCGGGCGTGCGCACGCAGGACGAGGCGCAGCGCTACATCGCGGACATGCAGCGCAACACGGCGGAGGTGCGCGCGCTGCTGGAGGCGGCGGGGCTGTCGCGCCGGCCGAACATGGATGATCTGGAGCTGTACGAGGGCTGGAAGCGCGTCCATTCCCCGGAGATGATCCGCTGCGCGGCGGAGCTCTCGCGGGGAGCGCGGGTTCCGGTGAAGTACATGGACAAGCTGCTCGCCAACTGGGCGCAATCCGGCATCGCGACGCCGGAGGCGGCCCGCGCGGAATCCGAGCGGCGCGCGAAGAAAGCTTCTACGGCGCAGGGCGGCGCGCCGGCCGGAGCAGACTACCTGGAGCACGATTACAGCGAAATGGACTTCGGCAAGGATTTCTTCTATGACTTGGATCGGGACCATCCGGAGGGGGGCGGCGACCAGTGACGAGGGCGGATTGTGTGCGCGCGGTGCTCGCGGAGTTTCAGGAGCGGCGCGCGCAAGACGAGCGCGATTTGTACGCGCGCGTGGCAGAGGCCGAGCGGCTCGATCCGGAGATTGCCCGCCTGCGCGCGGAGAGCCGCGACCTGGCGTTTGAGTCGGTGCGGCAGATGATGTCCCTCGAGGACGAGGCCGCGCGCCGGACGTGCGCGGAGCGAATGCGGGAGCGCGGCATCGCCAACAACCGCGAGATTCGCCGCCGCTTGAAGGCGCTCGGACTGCCGGAGGATCAGCTGGAGATGCACTATCGCTGCGCCGCCTGCCGGGACACGGGCTACGTGGGCGACGCGCCCGCGCGCTTCTGCGATTGCTTTGAAACGGAGGTGCGCCGCCTGCTGCACGAGGACGGCTCCATGGCGGGGATCGACGCGCAGTGCTTCGAGCGCTTCGACGAGCGCGTGTTTCCCGAGGAGGGCGGGCAGCGCGAGCGCATGGTCCGCGCCCGCAAGCTCTGCGAGGATTACGCGAACGCCTTCCCCGGCGGGAAGTTTCAGAATCTGCTGCTGGTGGGCAGCGTGGGGCAGGGCAAGACCTTCCTGCTCAACTGCGTCTATGTGCGCGTGGTGAGCCGGGGATTCCCGGCGGTGCGCGTGACGGCGTTTCGCATGTTCGAGGCCATGCGCCGGCAGCACTTTGCCAACAGCATGGAGGAGCAGTCCTTCGCGGAATTGATCGCCGCGCCGCTGTTGCTGATCGACGATCTCGGCACCGAGCCGATGATGCGCAACATCACCGTGGAATATCTGTTCACCCTGCTCAACGAGCGCGCGGCCGCCCGCCGGCACACGGTGATCGCCACGAATCTCGGCCCCGAGCAGCTGAAGGACCGCTACGGCGAGCGCGTGGCGTCCCGAATCCTGGATCGCGGCGGCGGCGTGGCGCTGATGCTCTCCGGCAGGGACGTGCGGTTGCTCTAATGCACGCGGAGTGAGACTCAACAAAAAATTAACAATTATTTTGAGCCCACTCCTTGACATTTGCCCGCCGACATATTAAAATAAATCTACAAGATTTTGTAAAACATTTGTCATAATTATGGAGTGCGGGAGGGAACAAAAGATGCGCAAAATGAAATGGTTCAAGGCGGCGCTCGCGCTCGTGTTGATTGCCGTGCTGGTATGCGGCGGCGCCATGGCGGAATCTAGGGGCGCAAAGGTACTGTCGGCGTCCATGTCGGTCTATAACTCCATGTCCAGCAGAAACCGCTTGGGCTCGTTGAAGCGCGGAACGTCTGTCACGGTGGAGAGCATCTCCGGCGACTGGGCGAAGATTTCCTATCGCGGCAAGACCGGCTACGCGCGGATGAAAGATCTCGTGTTCAACAAGCACTACAAGGCCGTGACCACTACGTCCTCGTCGATCAAATTTGTCACGCGCAGCTCCTATCGAAAGAATACCTATTACACCGGAACACTGGCGGCGGGCGTCACGCTGTATCTGGCCGGGGTCAAGGACAGCTACTATCTGTTCTACGACAGCACCGGCGACGTGATGGGCTACGTGAAGAAATCCGCCGTGCGCAGGGAGAGCTGACGGCCCCATCGTGCGTAAGGAAAGGGCATCCGGCTCGGATGCCTTTTTTCTGTAGAGCGGCGTTTTTTCCCTTGACGGAGCGCGGGGGGCTGTGGTATTCTGTTTTTTAAAGCGGGGTGGGTACATGCGATTCAGTGAGGAATACTTTTCTAAATACATTCAGGGCGTCACGGGCAGCGCGATTCGCGACATCTTCAAGCTCCTGGGCAAGCCGGGGATGATCTCCTTCGCCGGCGGCAACCCGTCCAACCGGGCGCTGGAGCCGGAGGTGGTGCGCGGCCTGACCGGGGAGGCCATCGACCGCTACGGCGCGTCCATACTGCAGTACGGGCCTACGGACGGCCTGCCGGGTCTGCGCGAGCAGACAGCGAAGTATCTGCGCGAGAGCGCGGGCGTGCACTGCTCGGCGGACAACATCCTGCCGGTGCAGGGCTCGTCCCAGGCGTTCGACCTGCTGCTCAAGGCGCTGATCAATCCCGGCGACGCGATTCTCGTGGAGAGCCCCACCTTTCTGGGCGCGATTCAGGCCATGCGCATCTACGGGGCGAAGCTGATTCCCATGCCCACGGACGAGGAGGGCGTGATCGTCTCGGCGGCGGAGGAGCTGGTGAAGGAGCATCATCCGAAGCTGATGTATGTGATTCCCACCTTCCAGAACCCCACGGGCCGCACGCTGTCTCTCGAGCGCCGGAAGGCGCTGGCGGCGCTGGCCGCGAAGTACGGCTTCGTGATCGCCGAGGACGATCCCTACCGCGATTTGCGCTACGAGGGCGAAGCGCTGCCGTCCATCTCCTCCTTTGACGAGGAGGGCTGGGTGGTGTACATGTCCAGCTATTCGAAGTACATCTCTCCCGGACTGCGCGTGGGCGCGGCGGCGGTGCCGGACGCGCGGCTCTTGCGCAAGATGGTCATCGGCAAGCAGTCCACGGACGTGCACTCCCCGCTGCTGACGCAGGCGATCGTGGAGCTATATATGGAGAAGAATCTGCTGCCGGGGCATCTCGCGCGCATCCGCGGCGAGTACCGCGAGCAGCTGAACGCCATGCTGGACGGCTTCACCGAGCTTCCCGAGGGCACGGCGCATACGCTGCCCCAGGGTGGACTGTTCGTCTGGGCGGAGCTTCCCGAGGGCATGGACGCGCTGCCGGCGCTGAACCGCGCGGTGGAGCGCGGCGTGGCCTTCGTGCCGGGCACGCACTTCTACCCCGAAGGGGGTCACGAAAATACATTGCGGCTCAACTTCTCCATGCAGGAGCCTGCGGACATCCGCGAAGGCATGGCGCGCCTGGGCGCGGCGCTCAGGGATTGACTTTTCATAAATGATGGAGTGATTGAAAATATGAACGCGTTGGATATTTTGAAGGAGCGCGGCTTTGTCAAGCAGGTGACCTTCGAGGAAGATCTCTACAAGCTGTTCGACAGCGAGATGGTGCCCTTCTACATTGGCTTCGATCCCACAGCGGATTCGCTGCACATCGGCCACTACATCCCGATCATGGCGATGGCGCACCTGCAGCGTGCGGGCCACAAGCCCTTTGCGCTGATGGGCGGCGGCACGGGAATGATCGGCGACCCCAGCGGCAAGAGCGACCTGAGAAAGGTGCTCACGGTGGAGGACATCGACAATAACGTCGCCCACATCAAGGCGCAGATGTCGCGCTTCCTGGACTTCGACGAGTCCAAGCCCAACTGCGCGGTGATCGTCAACAACGCCGACTGGCTGCGCAGCCTCAACTACATCGAGTTCCTGCGCGACGTGGGCGCGCTGTTCTCGGTCAATCGCATGCTGACCGCCGAGTGCTACAAGCAGCGCCTGGAGCGGGGCCTGACCTTCCTGGAGTTCAACTACATGCTCTTGCAGTCCTACGACTTCCTGGAGCTGTTCCACCGCCACGGCGTGAAGCTGCAGTGCGGCGGCGACGATCAGTGGTCGAACATGCTCTCCGGCGCGGATTTGATCCGCCGCAAGGAGCGCAAGGATGCCTTCGCGCTGACCTTCCAGCTGCTGCTGACGCACGATGGCCGCAAGATGGGAAAGACCGAGAAGGGCGCGCTGTGGCTGGACGCGGACAAGTGCTCGCCCTACGACTTCTACCAGTACTGGCGCAACGTGGATGACGCGGATGTGGAGAAGTGCCTGGGCTTGCTCACCTTCCTGCCGATGGACGAGGTGCGCCGGCTGGGTGCCCTGCAGGGCAGCGAGATCAACGAAGCCAAGCGCGTTCTGGCGTTCGAGGTGACGAAGAACGTGCATGGCGAGGAGGAGGCCCGCAAGGCCCAGCAGGCGGCCGAGGCCCTCTTCGGCGGCGGCGCGCTGGCGGGCTCGGTGCCGACCACGGAGGTGAGCGCCGAGGAGCTGGCGGCGGATTCGCGGCTGCTCTCCTGGGTAGCGAAGGCCGGGCTGTGCAAATCCAATGGCGAGGCGCGCAAGACCATTCAGGCCGGCGGCCTCTACGTGGGCGACGAGAAGGTCACCGACATCGACTACCAACTGACCCCCGAATTGCTGGCGGGCGAGGGCCTGCTGGTGCGCAAGGGCAAGAAAAGCTATCACCGCTTCGTGATGGAGTGAGACGGCATGGGCGCGGACGGAAGTCCGCGCCCGATTGCGTTTTGGAGCAAGAAGCCGGATGTGGAAATTTCCTTCCGGCGGAGCTAACAAAGTGCCTCGCTTTTGCGTCTATAGAGTATCCGGAAGATGGAACGCGAATCGAAAGGAGGATGCGCGATGCGAAGGAAGATATTCTGCGCCGGGCCGTCGGACGCGTAGATCGAGGCCGCGCGGCAGGCGGGCGTGGAGTTTGAGCTCACGCCATTCGGCCGGGAGGCGTTCGTGTTCGTGGTGAACGCGGACAACCCGCTGGGAAATTTGAGCGTCGAACAGGTGCGGGAAATCTACGGCGGCCAAATCACCCGCTGGGACGAGCTGGGCGTGCCCGGGCTGGGCGAGATCGTCGCCTACCAGCGCCCGAAGGACAGCGGCAGCCAGACCGCGCTGGAGCGGCTGATGGGGGACGTGCCCATCATGGACGCGCCCGAGGGCTACGTGCCGGACGACATGGGCGCCATACTCGACGTTATCGAATACCGCAACCTGCCCAACGCCATCGGCTACAGCTTCCGCTTCTTCTGCACGGACATGATGGGCAGCGAGGTGAAGCTCCTCTCGCTGAACGGAATTTCTCCCACGGTGGAGAACATCCGCAGCGGCGCGTATCCGCAGATCACCACCCTCTACGCCATCACCCGCAAGGGCGATCCCAATCCCAACATCCGCGCGCTTCTGAACTGGATCACCTCGGCGCAGGGCCAGGAATTGGTGGAGAAGAGCGGCTATGTGGGTTACACGGAATAAAATTACTCGATTCAACTAACAAAACCCCGTCTTTTCGCGTCTATATAGACGAGAGGAGGAGTGAACATGCTTCGAAGGATGCTTTGCGCGGCGCTGCTGCTGGCGCTGTGCCTGACGGGCGCGGCGCTGGCGGACGAGGCGGCGCTGCTGGATGCCTACGATCTGATCTCCCCGCTGGGCAACGGCATGTACGCCGTGCGCCGGGACGGGCTGTGGGGAATCGCCGGCGAAACCGGCGAGGTCGCGCTGGAGGTTCAGCTCGAACAGGAGCCGGTGTTCGAGGACGGCCGCGCGGTGGTCACGTCCGCCGCGGGGAAGGAGCGGCTGTCCGGCGTGGACGCCTTCTTTGGCGGCGCGGGCGACCAGGGCCGCTGCGGCGTGATCGACGAGGAGGGGCGCGTGCGCGTTCCCTTCGAGTATGACTACATCCAGATCAGGGACGGTGTAGCGCTGGCGATGCGCGACGAGAAGTACAGCTATTTTGACCTGAACGGCGATCCGATTTCCCGGGAGAGCTACGACTACGCCGACGGCTTCATCGGCGACTATGCCAAGGTAGGCAAAAGCGACGGCTTCGCGCTCTCCTTCGGCGTGATCGACCGCGCGGGCGCGGAGGTCGTGCCCCTCGAGTTCAACGACATCCGCCTCAGCGAGGATGGCGCGGCGGCGGCTCGCAGGAGCACCGGGGAGAAGTACGGCTTCATCGACATGCGCGGCGACTGGGTCATCGAGCCGAAGTTCGACAGCGCGGAGCCCTTCAAAAACGGTTGCGCCGCCGTGGGCATGGAGAGCAAGGACAAGTCCTACGAAGCGTGGGACTATGGAATCGCCTGTGACTGGGGGCTGATCGACGCGCAGGGCGATGAAATTCTCCCCATGGCGTACGATTTCGTGAACGTGCGCGACGATGGAATCATCGAGACGAGCGTATTCGACGGGGAGATGAACAAGGTGCGCTGGTTCGAAATCTCCGGCGGATGGGCCGTGGAGGTCGACGCGCCGCCGGAGGAGCCGGAGCCGCCCCGGTCGGAGCCACTCGACAATCCGCGCCCGGCTAAGGGCCGCGCCGGGGACGGGGCGCTCTTCGTCGAGCGCCGCGACGGGCGCTGGCGGCTCACCGACGCCTCCGGCGAACCGGCCGTGGACGAAGTATTTCTCAACGAGCCGGCGTTCGGCGGCGGCTGCGCCGCGGTGAGTATCCAGACCGGCAACATCGTCGAGGGCTTCAGCAACGAGAACGCCTATGAGGTGCTCTGGGGCGTGATCGACGAGGCGGGGCAGATTCGCGTTCCCATTGAATACAATTCCATGCAAATCAGCGAGGGCGTGGCGCTGGCGCGGGAGGGCGAGGCGTACGTCTTTCTGAATCTGGACGGCACGCCCCTCAGCGAGAAGCGCTACTTCCGCGCGGAGCCGTTCCGCGACGGCTACGCCACGGTGGCCGATGAATACGAATTGGGTGAATCCGAAAGCGTGGCCTACAACGCGCTCTGGGGCGCGATCGACCGCACGGGCGCGGAGGTCGTGCCCTGCAAGTACGGTTTCCTGGAGATGGGCGACGGTGGCACGGCGCTGGTTCAGGACTGGAATACCCGCCTGAGCGAAACCGAGTATTACATCGACATGACGGGCGCGCGCCTCTTCGACGCGGAGTACGACCGGGCGACGCCCTTCGTGGGCGGCTGCGCGGCCGTGGCAGAGAAGGTGGAGCGCGGGAATACACAAGACAGCGAGCCCGACGCCTACCTCTGGGGCGCGATCGACCGGCAGGGGAACGCGGTGCTGCCGCTGGAGTACGACCAGGTCAGCGTCTACGAAGACGGCAGGATTCTGGCCGTACAGGACGACGCGGAGCGTTGGTTCGAGCTCCGGGACGGCCGGGCCGTGGAGACCGGCGCGCCGTGATTCATTGCGAAAGCTTATCCCGTCCGCGCTTGACGTGCGGCGGGATTTATTTTATAATAGGATAACTTTTTCGGAAGGGGGAGGCGGCCGTGGCGCTCAAGCCCTACAAAACGCTCATTCGGCGCGCGTCGGACCAGTTTGTCGTGAATAAGTCGCGCTTCATCGGCTACGGCTGCCCCTGCGAGAGCGAAGAGGCGGCGCTCGCCTTTCTCGCGGAGATTCGCGCGAAGCATCGAGATGCCACGCACAACTGCTACGCTTACATCATCGGCCCCAACATGGGCGTGATGCGCTACAGCGACGACGGCGAGCCCGGCGGCACGGCGGGCATGCCCATCATCGAAGTGATGAAGGCCCGGGGCGTGACCAACTGCGCCGTGGTGGTCACGCGCTACTTTGGCGGCGTGCTGCTGGGCGCGGGCGGGCTGGTGCGCGCCTATTCCCAGGGCGCGGCGGCGGCGGTCAACGCCTGCGGCGTGGGCGTGATGCACCCCACCGCGCGCTACCTGATCGAGATTCCCTACCCCCTGCTCAGCCGCGTGGATTACTTTCTCGCCGCTGAGCCGGTGATCGTGGAGGAGAAGAGCTTCGGTGCGGCGGTGACGTACACACTGGTGGTGCGCGCGGCGGACGAGGACGGCTTCATCGCCCGGCTGATCGACCTGTCCGAGGGAAAGCTCGAACCGCTGCGGGCGGAGGAAGTGTACCTGGCCTGGCCGGAGGAGGCGGAGAGGTGATTCGCCATGAGATCCCCCCGGCCGCGCCGGAGCAGGAGCTTTCGCGCTACCTGCGCCGCGCCTGGCCGTTGCTGCCGGGGCACGTGTTGAAAGACTTAATGAAGCGGCGCGACGTGCGCGTGAACGGCGCGCGCTCGGGAAAGGGAACTGCCGTGCGCGGCGGCGACGTGCTGGAGATCTACGGCGACGCGCGCTGGTTCGAACCGGACGTGGAGGTGCTGTTCGACGACGGGCGGCTGCTGGCGGCGGTCAAACCCCAGGGCCTGCCCTCGCTTCCCGACCGGGACGGCGTGGGCGCGGACACCATGGAGGCGCGGCTGAAACGGCTGCATCCCTCGGCACGGCTCTGCCACCGCCTGGACGCAGCCACCGGCGGCGCGATGCTCGCGGCGCTGGACGATGAGACGGAGGCGCTGGCGCTGCGGGCATTCAAGAATCGCGAGCTTGTCAAGAACTACCGGGCGGTGCTCTGCGGGGAGCCGCTCGCGGGCGAACGGACGCTGACGGCGCAGCTCTTCAAGGACGCGAAGCGCGGCGTGGTGCGCGTGAGCGAGCGATCCTCGCCGGGTTCGCAGGAGATCGTCACGCGGGTCAGGCCGCTGTGCGCGCTTCCGAATGATCTGTGGGAGGCAGAGTTGGAGCCCGTCACCGGGCGCACGCACCAGCTTCGCGCCCACATGGCCTTCATCGGCCGCCCGATTCTGGGCGACGATAAGTACGGCGACCGGGAGATCAACAAGCGGCTGGGCTTCGACGGCCGCCTGTGCCTGTGGTGCGAGCGCATCGCTATTCCCGAGGGCGGCGCGCTGGGCGCATACGCGGGCCGGGAATTTTGCGCGGCCGCGCCGGAGTGGGTGAAGCAATGAGGCCGGAGATCCGATTGCTGGCGCTGGATATAGACGGCACGCTGATGGATACGAAGAAGCGCTTCCCGGAGATCAACGTTCGCGCGCTGCGCGCGTGCGAGGCGCAAGGCGTGCGCATCGCGCTGGTCAGCGGCAGGAGCTTCGAGATGATGCGCCGTTTCGCCCGGGAACTGGGCGTGCATCCCCTGTTCGCTGCCTGCAATGGCGCGCGCATCGAGGCGGGGGAGGACGGGCCGACCCTCGCCGAGCACACCTTCTCCCGCGCCGGCGCGGAGCGCGTCTGCCGTGCGTTGGAGGACAGCGGCTTGTACTTCAACGCGTACAGCCGGGGCAAGTGCTGCATGGGCAATCCGCACGTGCGCCCCTCGCTGGGCGAGCGCTACGCCCATCACATTCCCGGCGTGACCGGCGATCCCGGCTACCCCTACGAGACCGTGTGCGATCGCGAGCGGCTCTGGGGCGAAGGGCTCGAGCGCGTGTATAAGTTCGTCGCCATGGGCGCGCCCTACGATCCCGGCTTCGACCGCCTGTGCGCGGAGCTTCGGGACATGAATCTGTCCGTGTCCAGCGCGTCCCGGCGCAACGTGGAGTTCATGCCGCCGGGCGTGGACAAGGGCAGCGCCGTGCGCGCGCTGTGCGCCGCCGCGAACGTATCGCCGCAACAGGTGATGGCCTTCGGCGATCAGACCAACGACATCCCGATGCTGCTCGCGAGCGGCTGGGGCGTGGCCATGGAGAATGCCGAGGAGGCCGTGAAGCGCGCCGCGCGGCAGATCGCGCCGCACTGCGACCTGGGCGGCGTGGGACGGGTGCTCATCGAATGCGTATTGGGAGGCGAGGAACCGTGATGCACGTCGTGCTGGTCAATCCGGAAATTCCGCAGAACACCGGCAACATCGCCCGCACCTGCGCGGCCACGGGGGCGAAGCTGCACCTGATCGAGCCGCTGGGCTTCGAGCTTTCGGACAAATATCTGAAGCGCGCGGGGCTGGATTACTGGCACATGATGTCGCTGGAGGTGCACGAGAGCTGGGAGGCGTTCCGGGCGGCGTATCCCGGCGCGCGGCTCCATTTCGCCACCACCAAGGCGCCGCGCGACTACTGCCAGGCGGCGTATGCCGACGGCGACTTTCTCGTGTTCGGCCGGGAGACCAGGGGGCTGGACGAGGAGCTGCTCGCGGCCAATTACGACGCCTGCGTGCGCATCCCGATGGTGCCGGATGCGCGCAGCCTCAATCTATCGAACTCCGTGGCGATCCTCATCTACGAGGCGCTGCGGCAGCAGGGCTTCCCCGGCCTGTCGGGACAGGGAAAGCTCCATCATACCGAACCCCAGCGCCCCGAGTGGCGCGACTACATCTGAAATACGGGAGGATTCAACCATGCGCATCGAAACTAAGTGCGTCCAGGCAGGCTACAACCCCGGCAACGGCGAGCCGCGTCAAATTCCGATCATCCAGAGCACGACCTTCAAGTACGACACCAGCGAGGCCATGGGCAGGCTCTTCGATTTGGAGGACTCGGGATACTTCTATTCCCGCCTGCAGAATCCCACCTGCGACGCGGTGGCGGCGAAGATCGCCGCGCTGGAGGGCGGAACCGCCGCGATGCTGACCTCCTCGGGCCAGGCGGCGAACTTCTTCGCGGTGTTCAACATCGCGGGTTGCGGCGACCACGTGGTGTCCTCCGCGTCCATCTATGGCGGCACATTCAACCTCTTCGCGGTGACGATGAAGAAGATGGGCGTGGACTTCACCTTCGTCTCCCCGGACTGCACCGACGAGGAGCTGGAAGCCGCGTTCAAGCCGAATACCAAGGCCGTGTTCGGCGAAACCATCGCCAATCCGGCGCTGACGGTGTTTGACATCGAGCGCTTCGCTCATGCGGCTCACGCCCACGGCGTGCCGCTGATCGTGGACAACACCTTCGCCACGCCCATCAACTGCCGCCCCTTCGAGTGGGGCGCGGACATCGTGACCCACTCCACCACCAAGTATATGGACGGCCACGGCGCGCACGTGGGCGGCGCGGTGGTGGATTCGGGCAAGTTTGACTGGATGGCCCACGCGGAGAAGTTTCCGGGCCTCACGACCCCGGATGAGAGCTACCACGGCGTGACCTACGCGGAGAAGTTTGGCCAGGGCGGCGCTTATATTACCAAGGCCACGGCGCAGCTGATGCGCGACTTCGGCTCCACGCCCTCGCCCCAGAGCGCGTTTTTGCTGAATCTGGGCCTGGAGAGCCTGCACGTGCGCATGCCGCGCCACTGCGAGACGGCGCTGAAGGTGGCGCAGTATCTGGAAAAGCATCCGAAGATCGCCTGGGTGAACTATCCCGGCCTGCCGTCGAATGCCTACTACGAGCGCGCGAAGAAGTACATGCCGAACGGAACCTGCGGCGTGGTGAGCTTCGGCGTGCGCGGAGGCCGCGAGGCCGCGGCGGCGTTCATGCGCGAATTGAAGGTGGCGGCCATCGAGACGCACGTGGCCGACGCCCGCACCTGCTGCCTGCATCCGGCCAGCACCACCCATCGCCAGATGAGCGACGCGGAGCTGATCGCCGCGGGCGTGTCGGGCGATCTGGTGCGCATGAGCTGCGGCCTGGAGAGCGCGGAGGATCTGATCGAGGACATCGCGCAGGCGCTGGACAAAATCTAAAAGACGGGTAGACCGAGGAGAAAATTTCAATGCCCATTAAGATCCCAAACAACCTGCCCGCGGCGGAGATACTGCTGCGGGAGAACATCTTCGTGATGACGGAGACGCGCGCCATCACGCAGGACATCCGCCCGCTGCGGCTGCTGCTGCTCAATCTGATGCCCAAGAAGATCGAGACGGAGACGCAGCTCACGCGCCTGCTTGGCAATACGCCCCTGCAGCTCGAGCTCGATCTGCTGCGCGTGGAGGCCCATAAGTCGCTCAACACCTCGCAGGAGCACCTGCTGTCCTTCTATCGAACCTTCTCCGAGGTGCGCGACACCTATTACGACGGCATGATCATCACCGGCGCGCCGGTGGAGCAGATGCCCTTCGAAGAGGTGGACTACTGGCCGGAGCTCACCGAGATCATGGCCTGGAGCCTGAAGCACGTGCATAGCACCATGCACATCTGCTGGGGCGCGCAGGCGGGGCTGTACTTTCACTATGGCATCGAAAAGCGGCCTTTGGAGAAGAAGCTGTTCGGCGTGTTTCCCCACACGGCGGAGTACCGGGAATCCATGCTTCTGCGCGGCTTTGACGATTGCTTCATGCTGCCCCACTCCCGCCACACCACCGTGCTGCGCGAGGACATCGAGCGCGTGCCGGGCCTGCAGATTCTGGCGTCGTCGCCGGAGGCGGGCGTGGCGCTGGTGCGCCATAAGAAGGACCGGCAGTTCTTCATCTTCGGCCACCCGGAGTACGACGCGTACACGCTGGACGCCGAGTACCGCCGCGACCTCGCAGCGGGCAAGCCCATCGAAATTCCGAAGCGCTATTATCCCGGCGACGATCCGGCGCGGGAGCCCATTGTAAGCTGGCGCGGCCACGCGAATCTGCTGTACTCGAATTGGCTCAATTACTTCGTCTACCAGACCACGCCGTTCGACGTGACGAAGGTGGGCGCGCAGGATATCTGATTTGAGACGCATGCCACGCTTTTAGCGTGGAGACCGCCGCGCGTTTGTCCGCGGCGACGAACTTCCGCCAGAATCCGGATGCAAACAAATCTATGAAAAGCGGGATCGCGTTTTGCGGTTCCGCTCTTCGTTTCACGATGACACGTGGGTTCACAACCCGCAACTTCAAATTCGCCTATTCCCTGTGCGCGGGCAGACCGGACGATCCTTCAATGGACTTGAGCAGCCCATCGAGCTCGCTCGGGGTCAATTCGCGCCACTGGCCGGGTTGGAGGTTCCCCAGCTTCAGGTTGTTGATGCGCACCCGGCGCAGCTTTCGCACGTTGTAGCCCAGCGCTTCGCACATGCGGCGGATCTGGCGGTTCAGGCCCTGCACCAGCACCAGATTGAAGCTGCGCGCGCCCGTGCGGCGCAGCTTGCAGGGAAGCGTCACCGTATCCAGAATGGGCACGCCGTGCATCATGGATTCCATGAACTCGCGGGTGAGTGGCTTGTCCACCTCCACCTCGTACTCCTTCTCGTGCCCGCCGGCGGCGCGCAGCAGCTTGTTGACGATATCGCCGTCGCTGGTGAGCAGCAGCAGGCCTTCGCTGTCCTTGTCCAGCCGCCCCACGGGATAGACGCGCGCGGGATAGCCCACGTAATCGACCACGTTCATCGGCTCGCGCGGGTCGGCCGTGCACACCACGCCCCGGGGTTTGTAGAGCAGGATGTAGACCTTTTCGCTCTCGCCGGCCACGGGCTTGCCGTCCAGCGTGACCTCCATGCCGGGCAGCACCAGGTCGCCCAGCGCGCCGAGTCTTCCGTCAATGCGTACCCGGCCCTCCTGAATCCTGCGATCCGCTTCCCGCCGGGAACAGATTCCGCTCTCGGCGATAAACTTGTTCAGACGCACGCCGCGCTCGTTTTCCAAGGGAATTCCTCCCATTTTGCATTTTTCTCAATTATAGCATGAAACGCCGCGCTGGACAAGTTTACATCGGCGCGGTAAAATAGGAACATCAAGCGAATTGGAGGCGGCTATGGCGACGATCACCCTGCGCAAGACCCGCGAGACCCGCGTGCGCGGCGGGCATCCCTGGATCTATTCGTCCGAGATTGAAAAGGTGGACGGCGCGTTTGAGAACGGCGACATCGTGAACGTGTGCGACTTTCGCGGCAAGTTCATCGGCCGGGGCTTCTACAATCCTCAGTCGCAGATTTCGCTGCGCATCCTCACCCGCAACGACGAACCCTGCGACCGCGCCTTCTTCGAGCGCCGCGTTCGCGACGCCTGGGAATACCGCAAGCGCCTCTGCGATCCACAGAGCTGCCGCCTGATCTACTCCGAATCGGATTTCCTGCCCGGACTCGTGGTGGACAAGTTCGGCGACATATTGGTGCTGCAGTCGCTTTCGCTGGGCATCGAGCGAATCAAGGATATGATCGCCGATCTATTGATGGAGATCGTCGAACCGGCCGGCATCTGGGAGCGCAGCGACGTGCCCGTGCGCAGGCTCGAGGGGCTGGAGCAGACCACGGGACTGCTGCGCGGCGCGGTGCCCGATCTGGTGGAGATGCGCGAAAATGGCATCCTGTTCGGCGTGGACGTGAAGAACGGCCAAAAGACGGGCTTCTTCCTCGATCAGAAGGAGAACCGCGCGGCCATCGCCCCGCTGTGTCCGGGCGCTCGGGTGCTGGACTGCTTCTGTCACAACGGCTCGTTTTCGCTGCACGCGGCGAAGTACGGCGCGGCGAGCGTGCTGGGTGTGGACATCTCCGAGGAGGCGCTGGAGGTGGCGCGGGCGAACGCCCGCAGAAACGATATGGCCAACGTGACCTTCGAGGCGCACAACTGCTTCGATCATCTGCGCGAGCTCACCGACGCGGGGGAGAAATTCGACCTGGTGATCCTCGACCCCCCGGCGTTCACGAAGAACAAGGCCGCCGTGCCCGCCGCGCTGCGCGGCTACAAGGAGATCAATCTGCGGGGGCTCAAGCTGGTGCGGCCGGGCGGATTCCTGGTGACGTGCTCCTGCTCCCAGCACGTGCTGACCGAGATGTTCCAGGACATCGTCAATCAGGCCGCCCGGGACGCCAAGAAGCGTGTGCGGCTGGTGGAGTACCGCACGCAGGGCAAGGATCATCCGATTCTGCCGCAGAGCATCGAAACGAAGTATCTGAAGTGCATGATCCTGCAGGTGCTAGAATAGGAAGGGCTTTCGAAATTCGGCCTCGATTGCGGCCCAGCGGGTGAGGAACGCCTCGCCTTCGGGCGCTTCGGCCAGCAGCCGCGCGGCGCGAACCGCGCCGCGGACGAACTCCGGGTCGAGGCCGTGCAGACCGCTTCCGCAGAGCGGGCAGACCGCGCGGGCGCGCGCGTCCATGCGCACGGTCCAGTCTCCCTCGCGCCCCCGAACGGGGCACAGCGGAAATACCCGGCACAGAAACGGCCGCTTCTCCCGCTCGCAGGGGCCGTCGCAGACGAGCATCGGCGCGTCCATGGCCTCGTCGCGCTCGACGCGGCCCCACTCGATTCCGGCAAGCAGCTCCGCCTCGCCAGGCAGCAGCGCCACGCCGCCCCGGCCGTCGTCGTCGCACCGGCAGCAGGCCGCGCCGCACAGCGCGCCGCAGTCGGTCTTCATGGGCGTAGTTTCGCCGATGGCGGCGTAAATTTCGAGGATGCGCGCGCGATTCATGAAATCGTCCTCTCACGTGTGATGGGTATATGGTAACACGGAGGAGTGGGGGATGTCAAACGCGGATTGAATCCGCGCCGAATACGGAGGAAAACGACGCATGGTGATTCTTGGCATCGACCCGGGGCTGGCCACGATGGGCTACGGCGTGATCCGAGGCGAAAAGAACGAATTTCGGCTGGTGCAGTACGGGACGATCAACACCCCGGCGGGCCAGCCGATGCCGCTGCGATTGCGGGCGGTATATCAGGGCGTGCGGCAACTGATGGAGATCTACCAGCCCGACGAGGTGGCCTTCGAGGAGCTGTTCTTCTCGAAGAACATCACCACGGGCATGGCGGTGAGCGCCGCGCGCGGCGTGGCGCTGCTGGCGGTGGTGGAACACACCGAGGCGCTCTACGAATACACGCCCATGCAGATCAAGCAGGCCGTCACCGGCTACGGCGGCGCGGACAAGCAGCAGGTGCAGCAGATGGTGAAACTTTTGCTGCACATGAAGGAGATCGCCCGCCCGGACGACGCGGCGGACGCGGTGGCGGTGGCGCTGACCCACGCCCACAGCCAGCAGGCCAAACAGCTGTTTAAGATCAAATAGGAGGCGCGACATGTACGCACACATCGAGGGAGTCGTATCCGAAAAGACGCAGGATGCCATCGTGCTGGACGCGAACGGCGTGGGCTATCTGCTGAACGTGAGCGGCGCGACGCTGAACGCGGCTCCGGCCGTGGGCGAGCGCATGAAGCTCTACTGCGTGCTGAACGTGCGCGAGGACGCCATGGAGCTCTGCGGCTTTTCCAGCCGGGAGGAAAAGCGCATGTACGAACGGCTGCGCAACGTCAGCGGCGTGGGCTCGCGCACAGCGCTGCAAATCCTATCCGCGCTGAGCGTGCGGGAGCTGTCCATCGCGTTGGTGACGGGCGACGCGGCAGCGCTGACCCGGGTGCCGGGCATCGGCAAAAAGATCGCCCAGCGCCTGGTATTGGAACTGCGCGACAAGGTGGAGGACGCGGAGCTCACCGGGCAGAGCGGCGCCCCCGCGCCGCGGGTCTCCAACGACGGCCCTGAGGCCGAGGCCGTCGCGGCGCTGATCTCGCTGGGCTATTCCAGCTCCGAGGCGGCGCAGGCCGTCTCCCGGGTGTCCGGCCAGGCGAGCGAGCCCGACAAGCTGATCTTCCTGGCGCTGCGGGATTTGGGCGGCTAAAAACGGAATTCCCCGATAAAATCGCAAAAAAGTCGAATGGCGCGGTGACATAACGCAGCTCTTCTTCGCATAAATATTTGTCAGAAGTTTGTCAGAAGAGGAGATTGTATTATGGATTTGCGTTCAATACAATTTGCGCACGACCTGAAGCTGCCGATTCAGCTGATCTATAGCTGCGTGCAGCTGTTGGAGCTCGAGGTCGGGCCGAACGCCCGCGCGGAGAGCTATTTGAAACTGTTGGAGCGCAGCGCCGATCAGCTGCAGAGCATGGTTCGCAATGCGATGGACGACGGCTTGCCCGAAGGCGGCGCGCCGCTGCGACTGGAGACCCGCGACGTGATCGCCGAGGCCCGCGACATCGTTCGGCAGTGCGATCCCTACGCCCGGGAGCGCGGCGTGCGGCTGATGTTTCGCTCGAACGGTTCGGAGTTTCCCATGGCGGTGGACGTGGAGAAGTTGGATCGCATCCTCCACAACCTGCTGTCCAACGCGTTGCGCTTCACGCCCGCCGGCGGCAGGGTGGAGGTGGCGGTGGAGCTGCGGGGCGACGCGGTGGATTTCATCGTAACCGACGATGGCTGCGGGATTTCGGCGGAGCGCCAGGCGCGCATCTTCGAGCTGGGAGAGACCGACGGCGGCGACGGTTACGGCCTCGCCATCGTGCGGGAGTACGCCCGGCTGCTGGGCGGGAGCGTGCGCGTGGACTCGCGCCCGGGCGAGGGCAGCCGCTTCACCGTGCGCCTGCCGGCGCGTTATCCCGCCGCAGCCATGGAGCGCGGGAAGGCTTAATTCTGTAATTTGAATCATACATATTTGGAAGATTCGAACGCCGCTTTTTTCGGAAGCGGCGTTCAATCTGCTCTATACGAATACATAGTAAACAATTCAGCCAGACATTATAACG
This sequence comes from uncultured Clostridia bacterium, assembly GCA_947596085.1. GTDB lineage: Bacteria > Bacillota > Clostridia > Christensenellales > Aristaeellaceae > SFTH01. The sequence continues at coordinate 53,999 of CANQEW010000002.1, forward strand.
ATATATGAAAACGAATGAATTGCCAAGCCGTTCATTTGGAAATAGTATAAAGGAGAGGTGATCGCCTGTGACAGAAAAGACGATATTGCTGATTCAGGAGTACGGCGTGATTGATGTGAAGCTGGGAAAGCTGATGGAGGAAAAGGGAATTCGGCGCGGCGCGCTTTCGCGCCTGACGGGCGTGCGCTTCGAGGTGATCGACAAGTGGGCGAAGGGCAAGGTGGAGCGCATGGATCTGGACGTGCTCGCCCGCCTCTGTTATGTGTTGGACTGCAAGGTCACGGATATACTGGAATATAGAGAGCGATAAATTGCGTCCGGCAATCGCAGTCATCCAAAAACGTGGCGCGCCGCGAAAGCGGCGCGCCCATTGGTATGGTGCTTTATTTTCCGTTCTTTTCGTTGATGGCGGCCTGCGCGGCGGCAAGGCGCGCGATCGGCACGCGGAACGGGGAGCAGGATACGTAGTTCAGGCCGATCTTGTGGCAGAACTCCACGGACGACGGATCGCCGCCGTGCTCGCCGCAGATGCCCAGCTTGAGGTTCGGACGGGTGGAACGGCCCTTCTCGGCAGCCATCTGCACCAGAGCGCCCACGCCGGTCTGATCCAGCTTCGCGAAGGGATCAAACTCGTAGATCTTGTGATCGTAATAGGCGCCCAGGAACTTCGCTGCGTCGTCGCGGCTGAAGCCGAAGGTCATCTGGGTCAGATCGTTGGTGCCGAAGGAGAAGAACTCCGCCTCCTTGGCGACTTCGTCCGCGGTCACGGCCGCGCGCGGAATCTCGATCATGGTGCCGATGTGGTACTCCATGTAGATGCCGGCTTCCTCGATGAGCTTGTCGGCGGTCTCAACGACCACATCCTTGACGAACTTGAGCTCCTTGGCTTCGCCAACCAGCGGGATCATGATTTCGGGCACGATGTGGTACTCGGGATGCTCCTTGCTGACGTTGATGGCGGCGGAAATGACGGCCTGCGTCTGCATCTCGGCGATCTCCGGATAGGTGACGCACAGGCGGCAGCCGCGGTGGCCCATCATCGGGTTGAACTCGTGCAGCGCGACGACCTTCTCCTTGATCTGCTCGACGGAAACGCCCATTTCCTCGGCGATCTCGACCATTTCCTCCTCCTTGGTGGGAAGGAACTCGTGCAGCGGCGGATCGAGGTAGCGAATCGTCATCGGACGGCCCTCGAGCACCTTGTACATGGCCTCGAAGTCGCCCTGCTGATAGGGGCGAATCTTCGCCAGAGCGGCCTTGCGGCCCTTCACGTCGTCCGCGAGAATCATTTCGCGCACGGCCTTGATGCGGTCGCCCTCAAAGAACATGTGCTCCGTGCGGCACAGGCCGATGCCCTCCGCGCCGAACTTCACGGCCTGCGCAGCGTCGCGCGGGTTGTCGGCGTTGGTGCGCACGTGCAGGTGACGCGCGGCGTCCGCCCACTTCATGAAGCGGTCAAAGTTGCCGGAAATGCTGGCGGGCTGGGTGGGAATGGCCTCGCCGTAGATCTTGCCGGTGGAGCCGTCGATGGAGATCCAGTCGCCCTCGTGATAGTCCTTGCCGCCCAGGGTGAAGTACTTTTCCTCGGCGTGCATCTTGATTTCGGAGCAGCCGGAGACGCAGCAGGTGCCCATGCCGCGGGCGACGACCGCCGCGTGGCTGGTCATGCCGCCGCGCACCGTCAGGATGCCCTCGGAGGCGACCATGCCCTCGATGTCCTCCGGGGAGGTCTCCAGGCGGACCAGCACGACCTTCTGGCCGCGCTCCTTCCACTCCTTGGCGTCCTCGGCGGTGAACACCACCTGGCCGCAGGCGGCTCCCGGAGAGGCGGCCAGACCCTGGCCAACGGGCTTCGCGGCCTTCAGCGCCGCGGAATCGAACATGGGATGCAGCAGGGAATCGAGCTGCTTGGGCTCGACGCGCAGCACGGCCTCCTCCTCGGTGATCATGCCCTCGTCCACGAGGTCCACGGCCACCTTCAGGGCGGCGGCGGCGGTGCGCTTGCCGTTGCGGGTCTGCAGCATGTAGAGCTTGCCGTTCTCGATGGTGAACTCCATGTCCTGCATGTCCTTGTAGTGCGCTTCCAGGTTGGTGGCGATGGTCTTGAACTGCTCATAGACCTCGGGCATATCCTGCTGGAGCTGGGAGATGGGGCTCGGGGTGCGGATGCCGGCGACGACGTCCTCGCCCTGGGCGTTGATCAGGTACTCGCCGAAGAGCGCCTTCTCGCCGGTGGCGGGGTCGCGGGTGAACGCCACGCCCGTGCCGGACTTCTCGTTCAGGTTGCCGAACACCATCGGCTGCACGTTGACGGCGGTGCCCCAGGAATAGGGGATGTCGTTCATGCGGCGATAGACGTTGGCGCGGGGGTTGTCCCAGGAGCGGAACACGGCCTTGACCGCCTCCAGCAGCTGCACGCGCGGATCGGTGGGGAAGTCCACGCCCATCTCCTCGCGATAGAACGCCTTGAAGCGCTCGACCAGCGTCTTCATGTCGTCGGTGTCGAGCTCGATGTCGTGGGTGACACCCTTGGCCTCCTTGACTTCGTCGATGATGACCTCGAAGCGCTTCTTCGAGAGCTCCATCACGACGTCGGAGAACATCTGGATGAAGCGGCGGTAGGAGTCGTACACGAAGCGCTCGAACTTGGGATCGGGGTTGCCGGCGATCAGGCCCTCGGCCACCTCGTCGTTGAGGCCCAGGTTCAGGATGGTGTCCATCATGCCGGGCATGGACGCGCGCGCGCCGGAGCGCACAGACACGAGCAACGGGTTCTTGCTGTCGCCAAACTTCTTGCCGTTGATCGCCTCGATCTTGACAAGCGCCTTGTTGATCTGCTCGAGAATGTCCTCTCCGATGGTTCGGCCGTCGTCATAGTAGCGGGTGCAGGCTTCGGTGGTGATGGTGAAGCCCTGCGGAACGGGCATGCCCAGGGAGGTCATCTCCGCAAGGTTCGCGCCCTTGCCGCCCAGCAGGTTCCTCATGGTAGCGTTGCCTTCGCTGAACAGATATACGTACTTCTGTGCCATGTTGATCCTCCTACGCAAATTTCTAAATAGCAACTTATTATATGCGAGTTTTCGTGAGTAGACAAGCACCTTTCTGTTAAGGATTGCCACATATGCGGGTTTTAAACGCATTTTTGGCGAAAAATAATGGAGAAAATTCGCATTTGCGGTTGACGAAAATTCACTTCTGGGAGATAATAAAATTGGTCGATTTTGTGGGTCTATGGAGTGGTTGTGACAATGGCGCAGCGCGTCGTTTCGGTGGAAAAGGGGAGCCCCGCATACCGGGCGGGCCTTCGCGCGGGCGATGAGATCCTGCGCATCGGCGGTGAAACGGTGATCGACCTGCTGGACTATCAGGCGCTGACCGCGCGCAATCGCGTGGAGCTCGCCTGCCGCCGGGACGGCGCGGAGTTTCGCGCGGTCGTCCGCAAGGGCGAGTACGACTTCCTCGGCCTGGAGTTTGAAAGGCCGCTGATGTCCGGCATGCGCATGTGCTGCAACCACTGCCTGTTCTGCTTCGTGGATCAGCTTCCCAGGCACGTACGCCCCAGCATGCGCGTGAAGGACGACGACTGGCGCATGTCGCTGATGACCGGAAGCTATGTGACGCTCACGAACGTCTCCGACCGGGAGCTCGACCGCATCGTCGCGCGCCACGCCTCGCCGCTGTACATTTCGGTGCACGCGGCCGATCCCGAGCTGCGCGCGCGCATCCTGGGCCAGCCGCGCGGAAAGCGCGTCATGGAGCAGTTGAAGCGCCTGTCCGACGGCGGAATCGAGTTTCACTGCCAGGCAGTGCTCTGCCCGGGGCTCAACGACGGCCCCGCGCTGGACGAGACCGTCGAGGCGCTGATCAGACTTCCCGGCGCGCTCTCGCTGGCGCTGGTGCCCGTGGGACTCACCGGCCACCGCGAGGGCCTGACCGAGCTGCGGCCCTATACGCGCGAACAGGCGCACGGGGTGCTCGAGGCGGCGCAGCCCTGGCGCGAGCGCCTGCTGGCGGAGCGCGGCACCCGATTCGTGTTTCCGGCGGACGAGTTCTATCTCATCGCGGGCGTCGAACCGCCGGCGGACGAGGAGTACGAGGACTACGGCCAGATCGACGACGGCGTGGGCATGCTGCGGCTGCTGGAGACGGAGTTTTGCGCAGCTTGGGAGGAGCTGCCCGAGGCCGAGCGTGCGCCGGGCGGCGAGCGCGTGCGGCTGCTGATCGGCTGCGGCGTTTCGGCCGCGCCGTTTCTGCGAAGGCTGTTGGACGAGCACCCGGTCGCGGGTGTCGAAGCGGCCGTGATACCGGTGGAGAACCGCTTCTTCGGGCCGAGCGTGACGGTCTCCGGGTTGGTGACCGGGGGCGATCTCACGGAGCGCCTGAAGGACGAACCCGGCGAGCGCGTGCTCATTACCGAGTGCATGCTGCGAAACGAGGGCGACCGCTTCCTGGACGACATGACGCTGGCGGAGGCCGAGGCACGGCTGGGGCGAAGAATCATGCCGGTGGGCCGCCGCGGCGATGAACTGCTAGATGCGCTGATTGTGGCGCGGAATGAAATTGTGAGGAGTAGAAAGTAATGGCAAAACCCCTTGTGGCCATCGTGGGACGGCCGAACGTGGGCAAATCGACCTTTTTCAATACCATGGCGGGGCGCAGAATCGCCATCGTAGAGGACACGCCGGGCGTGACCCGCGACCGCGTGTACGCCGATTGCGAATGGCAGAATTACAAGTTTACGCTGATCGACACCGGCGGCATCGATCCCCAGAGCGACGACCCGCTGCTGGCGCAGATGCGCCGTCAGGCGGAGATCGCCATTGAGACCTGCGACGTGATCCTGTTCTTCGTGGACGGCAAAACCGGCCTGACCGCCGATGACGAAGCCGTGGCCGATATGCTGCGCCGGGCGAAGAAGCCCATGATGCTGATCGTCAACAAGATCGACAGCCCCAAGGCCCTGGACAACGTGTACGAATTCTACAACCTTGGACTGGGCGATCCCATCGGCATTTCGTCGGTGAATCTGCTCAACCTGGGCGACATGCTGGAGGAGCTGTGCAAGCTGCTGCCCAACCCCGACGAGGAGGAAGTGGAGGATAACTCGATCAAGCTGGCCGTGTGCGGCAAGCCAAACGTGGGCAAGAGCTCGCTGGTGAACCGCATTCTCGGGCAGGAGCGCGTGATGGTTTCCGACATCGCGGGCACCACCCGCGACGCCATCGACACCGCCTTCACCGACGAGGCGGGCGACGACTTCATCATCATCGACACCGCCGGCATCCGCCGCAAGCGGGCCATCGGCTACCAGACGCTGGAGCGCTTCTCCATCGTACGCGCGCTGGCGGCCATCGACCGCTGCGACGTGGCGCTATTGGTGATCGACGCCACGCAGGGCGTGACCGAGCAGGACGCCAAGATCGCCGGCTACATCGACGAGAAGGGCAAGGCCGCGATCATCGTGGTCAACAAGTGGGACGCCATCGAGAAGGACACGGGCACCATGAAGGAGTTTGAGTCCAAGGTGCGCGAGAATTTGAAGTTCATGGCCTACGCGCCGGTACTGTACATCTCCGCGCTCACGGGGCAGCGGGTGAACCGCGTGCTGGAGGCGGTCAAGGCCGCCTGCGCCGAAGCCCGCAGGCGCGTGACCACCGGGCTCCTCAACGACATTCTCACCGACGCGCAGGCGGCGCTGCAGCCCCCGGCCACCTCCGGCCGCAGGCTCAAGATCTACTACGCCACGCAGCAGAGCGTGCAGCCGCCGACGTTCGTGATGTTCGTCAACGACGAAAAGCTGATGCACTTCTCCTACGAGCGCTATCTGGAGAAGCAATTCCGCAAGGCGTTCGGCTTCGAGGGAACGCCGCTGCGATTCATACTTCGCGAAAAGAAGAGAGATGAAGACTGATGGCGACCTGGCTGAAGATAATCATCATCGCCGTGATCGGCTACCTGCTGGGCAACGTATCCTCAGGAATTCTGGTGGCGAAGCTGTACGGGATCAGGGACATCCGCAAGCAGGGCAGCGGCAATGCCGGCACCACCAACGTGCTGCGCACGCTGGGCTGGGTTCCGAGCGTGCTGACGCTGTTGGGCGACTGCCTCAAGGGGCTGATCGCCGCGCTGATCGGCAAGTGGATCGCGGGCGACGCGGGTTTGCTGGTGGGCGGCACCTGCGCCGTGCTCGGCCACGACTTCCCGGCGGCGTTCGGGTTCAAGGGCGGCAAGGGAATCGCCACCTCCTGGGGAATGATCTTCGTCGTCAATCCGTGGATCGCGCTGATCCTGCTGGCGTTGGTGCTGGTCATCGTCGGCGTCTCGCGCTACATGTCGATGGGTTCCATCGCCGCGGCGGTGCTCTATCCCATCCTCACGGCCATCTTCCAGCGGGGGAACGAGCATTGGCTCATGTACCTGCTGTTTTCAATCTTCGCGGGCGCGCTGGCGATCTTCTGCCACCGCGCGAACATCGCCCGGCTGATTCACGGCGAGGAAAACCGGCTGGACTTCGCGAAGATTTCCCACATCAAGAGCAAAATTGGCAATAAGAATAAAAAGTAAAGGAGTGTCGCTGCAATGAAGTATCTGATCGGTCTGGACGTGGGCACCTCCGGCGCGAAGTGCATCATGATCGACGAGACGGGGAAGGTCGTGGCCTCGTCCACCCAGGAGTATCCGCTGTACACGCCCCGGCCCGGCTGGGCGGAGCAGAACCCCGAGGATTGGTGGCAGGGCGTGGTGCGCGGATTGAAGGCCATTCTTGAAAAGGCGAAGGTTGATCCCGCCGATATTCTCGGCCTGAGCTACTCCGGCCAGATGCACGGCCTGGTGGCGCTGGACGAGAACAACGAGGTGATTCGCCCCTCGATTCTCTGGTGCGACCAGCGCACGCAAAAGCAGTGCGACTGGATCACCGAGAAGGCCGGCGGACTGGAGGAGCTTCTCAAGTACACCAACAACCGGATGCTCACCGGCTATACCGGCGGCAAGATTCTCTGGCTGCGCGACGAGGAGCCGGACAACTTCGCGAAGATGAAGCTGTTTGTCTGCCCGAAGGACTACATACGCTTCCGCATGACCGGCGAATTGATGATCGACGTGTCCGACGCTTCCGGCACGGGCTTCTTTGACACCCGCAACCGCGTGTGGAGCGACGAACTGATCCGCATCGCCGGGCTGGACAAGTCCATCTTCCCGAAGGCCGTGGAATCCACGGAGCTGGCCGGGCGCGTGACGAAGGAGGTCGCCGCGCTCACGGGCCTGCCCGAAGGCCTCGCCTGCTACGCGGGCGGCGGCGACGCGGTCATTCAGGCGGTGGGCAGCGGCCTGGTCAAGCCGGGCATATTGGGCGTGGTGATCGGCACCAGCGGCAATGTGACCATGGGCCTCGACCACTATGAGGACAATCCCCACGGCGATTTGCAGATGTTCTGCGGCAACGAGCCGGGGTTGTGGACGGACTTCGGCTGCACGCTCTCGGCGGGCGGCAGCTACCGTTGGTATCGGGATACGCTGTGTGAAAGCGCCTCCCGCGAGGCCAGGGAGAGCGGCAAGAACGTCTACGACGTGATGGGAGCACAGGCGGAGAGCTCCGTTCCCGGCGCGAACGGCGTGGTGTTTGCACCCTATCTGGCGGGCGAGCGCTGCCCGTATCCGGATCCCAACTGCCGGGGCAGCTTCTACGGCCTGAGCCTGACCACCACCCGGGGTGACATCACCCGCGCGGTGATGGAGGGCGTGACCTATTCGCTCAACCAATTGGTTGAAATCTTCGGCTCGATGACGAAGATCGAGAAGGTCTACACCTCCGGCGGCGGCGCGGCCAGCGCCCTCTGGCGGCAGATGCAGGCGGACATCTTCGATCTGCCGGTGTACACCATGTCCGCTGCCAGCGAGGGCGGCGCCTACGGCGCGGTGCTGGTGGCCGGCGTGGGCGCGGGGCTGTGGAAGGATCTGGGCGAGGCCGTGAAGGTGATCCGCCCGGAGACCGAGGCGCTGCCCAAGTCCGAGAATCAGCCGGGCTATCGCAAGAGCTACGAACTTTATAAGCGCGTCTATCCCGCTCTGAAGCCCGTGTACGATCTGGGCGCGCAGATGGGATACTGAGGATTCGAGAAAATCGGTTGGAGGGGGACGCCGCACCGCGTCCCCTTTTTCGAAACGCGGCCCGCCGGCTGCCGGCGAAGGGAGGGCGAGGAATGCAAAAGTTCAAAGAAATACTGCGCCGCGCCTTTCATCTGCCGCCGCTGATGACGGTGCTGGTGGCCGTTCCGAGCTTCGCGCTGGTATTTTACGTGCTCGGCGCGAAGCTGGAGAAGACGCCGCTGGCTTACGCGGCCTACCCCCTCTCGGCCTACGCACTGGCGGTGGTCTGCGCGGGGATGCCGGAGCTTGTGCGCGCGCTGCGGCGCGGCGTGAACGAGAGCGCGCTGATGCGCAGGATACTGAGCATTCCCTTCGGCGAGCGCTACGTGCGCGACGAGCTGTTCCGCGCCGGGGTCAACCAGTACCGCAGCCTGTTCGTCAACCTGCTCTTCGCGGCGGTCAAGCTGAGCGCGGGCGTCGCCCTGCGTTCAAAGTGGCTCCTGTCGCTGGGCGTCTACTATCTGCTGCTGGCGTTCATGCGGGCGCTGCTGTTTCGCGGTTTGGGGCCGGGCGGCTTGGGCGGCGACGTGCCACTGGAGCTCAAGCGCTCGCGCCAGTGCGGCGTCGTGCTGCTGATGATGACCCAGGCGCTCATGACGATGGCTGGACTGATGATCGTCGAAAACGACAGCTACCGCTACCCGGGGCCGCTGATCTATGTGATGGCGCTGCACGCCTTCATCGCGGTCAGCGCCGCCGCCGTGAATCTGGCGAGGTTCCGGCGCAGGGGCAGCCCGGTCATGTACGCCGCAAAGGCGCTGAACCTGGTGGCCGCGCTGGTGTCGGTGCTGGCGCTGGAGACCGCGCTGATCGACCGCTTCGGCGACGGGGGAAACTTCCGCCGCGCGATGATCGGCTCCACGAGCGCGGTGGTGTGCGCTGCGGCCCTGGCCGCCGCGCTGACGATGATCGTCCGCTCCACGCGCGAGCTGAACCGAATGAAAAGCGACGCTTGTCTGTCAAAAGAGAATGTGATATAATGGTGAAACCGCGCTGCGAGGGGAGGCTTCGAACATGGTGCGCATCATCACGGATTCCGCGGCGGACTTCGAGCCCTGGGAGTTGGAAGCCATGCACATCGACTGCATTCCGCTGGACGTGTCCTTCGGCGACAGGAACTATCAGGAGAACCTGACGCTGTCCAAGGAGCGGTTCTATCAGCTGCTGCGCGAGTCGAAGGAATTCCCCCGCACCTCTCACCCCGGCCCGTACGTCTACGAACGCCGGATGCGCGAGACGAAAAAGGCGGGCGACACCGCAGTGTTCATCACCATTTCCTCGGCGATCAGCGGAACCTATCAGACCGCGCGGATGGCGCTTGAGGAGAGCGGGGCGGCCGACTGCTGCGCCGTGATCGACGCGAGGACGGCGACGGGCGGCCAGCGGATGCTGGTGGAGCTTGCGGTGCGCATGCGGGACGAGGGACGTTCCCTGCGGGAGATTGTGGAGGCCGTGGAGGCACTGCGCCCCCGGACGCGCATCTACGCCTGCATGGACACGCTGGAGTACCTCTATCGGGGCGGCCGCATTCCCAAGGCGGCCTACGCGCTGGGCACCGCGGTCAATCTCAAGCCGATGATCACCGTGGCCCGGGACGGAAGCGTGCAGGTGACCGCGAAGATGCTGGGCCTGCACCGGGGCATGGATTACATCCTCAAGCGCTATCGCGAGGAGCCGCCGGATATGGACTATCCCATCTATTTCATGTACACCGAGAACCCCGGCAACGGAAAGAAGCTGATGGAGTACATGCGGCGCTGCGGGGAACCGTTTGAGGACAACCGGGTGATACCGGTCGGCGCGGCCATCGGCAGCCACGTGGGTCCGGGCGCCTGCGGCATGGTGTACATCGCGAAGTGAATCGGTTAAAGAGAGCGGGGACTGCTGTTTCGCAGTCCCCGCTTCCAATGCCGGTCTTTACTTTCGCATTTCCTGGCCAAACTTCGAGAAGGCCGCGATGCGGTCGTTGAGCTCGGGCCACTTCGCGATGCTCTCCTGCGAGAAGAAGCCGTCCACCGGATTTTCGGTGGAGCGCCATTCGTGGGCGATCAGTGCCCAGGTGGCGTCGTAGAGGTTGGAGAACTCCGGGTCGCGCTGGGCCTCGCAGACGAAGCTCTGGCGCGGCTGATTGATGTCCTCGCCGCTGATCTGGAACAGGTGGTACTTCTCGCACAGCGCGCGCAGGCGATGCAGCTGCGCCTTCGTGTTGCGGGAAGGCATGTAGGTCACGGCGCGGTAGCCGAGCCCCGCGATGTACTCGATCAACTCGTCCAGGAAGTCGTCCTCGAACTTCTGGGCGCGCTTGTCGCCGGTCACGCTGTCGCCCACGTCGCCCAGGTAGGCGTAGGCCGAAATCGCGCCGATGCGGTCGGACAGCGCCAGCACCTCGCGCACGTCGGGGCACTCGTCGGTGGCGTCGATGTAGAATTTCGAGATCAGCTGGCTCTTGATCCAGCCCAGCAGGTCGTACATCATGTGGGGGTTGGATTCGTCGAGCAGGTAGCCCTCGATCTTGCCGGACAGGGGAAGCTGAATCTCCTCGTGGATGAACTTCACGAGCTTCTCGCCGCGGCCGATGACGTCCAGCATCCGGTAGGCCAGCGCGCTGGAGATGTGGCGCTCGGTCACGGAGCCGCCCTTAGCGTAATTGGACAGCGGCAGCACGTCCTTCTCGAAGTCGATGGTCACGCCGTACTTGCCCATCATCTCGTTGACGGCGGCGACCATCTTCTTGTTGCGCTCGTTGCGCTTCGCGCGGTAGGGCGCGAAGAACTCGTTGAGCTCGGCCGCGCGGTCGTGAGGCACGCCGTGCAGCGCCATGTAGACGACTCCCTTCTGGTCGGGATTGTTGAGCTTCCGGTCGCCGAAGGGGGTGTCCCTGAAGCTCACGCGGCATTCCAGGCCGATGGTGGCGGACATCTTCGCCACCTCCGCCGCGGCCAGGAACTCGGGAGCGCCCGCGATGGAGTCATGATCCATCAGGCCGCAGGTGCACAGCCCCGCCGCCCGGGCGAACCAGACCGCCGCCGTGGGGGAATAGGGCGAGAAGGAGTAGGTGGTGTGGATGTGGTTATTCACGTCCCGGCCGGTGGCGGGGGCGGGCTCGGTCTCCATCAGCGCCTTCAGGTTTTCCAGTCCCTCCGGGGCGTTGAGCAGGACCAGCAGCTCTTCGCGGGTTTTCGCCATGGTATGCGACATCCTTTCGATTGATTTTCTGAAGTCTATTTTAGCACTTGAAACGGCCGGTTTCAAGCGCTTTCGCGCGTTTGTGCGGCTCAGACGTGCACGACGCTGCCGCCGATCAGATTGAATGCGAGGCCGAGAATCAGCACGGCGGTCTCCCAACGGGAGATGTTCTGCCGATCGGGGCACAGCAACAGGTAGGCGAAACACAGCGGCATCAGCTCAATGGCGTAGCGCAGGCCGAACTGATGCGCGCCCAGCGTGCGGTGCAGCAACAGCAGAAATACGGTCAGAGCGCTCATCAATACGATTATGAGCTTCTCTCGGGTGAACTTGCGCCGGACGACGTCTACGATGATCCAGATCACGTTGCAGATCAGCAGCGGGCAGCTCAGGAACATGGAGAAGCCGAACTTCTCAAAGGTGAGCTGGCCGTCCGCGATGTGGAAGGGCGCGCCAAAGAACAGCGTGCGCCAGTTGTCCAGAACGTAGTGCAGCGAGAACTGGCCATGTTCCGCGTTCTGGAACTCGGGCAGATAGTTGTGGCCGAATTCAAACGGATTTCCGAAGCGAACGAAATTGAAGACGGCATAGGCGGCGGCCACGCACAGGCCGACGATCAATCCGGGTGCGAGGCGGTGCAGGATCTTTTGGGGCGTATCCTCCTCTGCGCAGTTGAAGTGCAGATGCAGCGCGAGCAGCACCGGTCCCAGACAGACGGAGAAAGGCCGGCAGCCGACGCTCAGCGCGTAGCACAGGCAGGACAGGGTGGGATGGTTGCGATACATCGCCGCGACGGCGGAAACGGAGAACAGGAAGGCCAGAATCTGCGCCTCGTACCACACGCCGCCCACCAGCGTGATGGGCAGCAGCGCGCTGGAGAAGCAGATGAAGATCGCCCAGGCGATGCAGTCGCCGAGGCGCGCGTTCTTTCGGCGCATCAGCGCCGTCAGCACCACGACGCAGGCGATCGCGACGTAGATCTTTTGGAACAGGCCGCCGGGCACGTCGTCGCCCCAAATCAGCGTCCAAAGCACCATCGGAATCGTGGGAATGGGTGGGAAGCTGACGTAGTAGCGGCCGTCATATATGGCAAGTTCCAGATTTTCATAGTTGCGGTCCAACGCGAGATCGCCCCGCAGCCACGCCTGCGCCTGCAGCAGATAGGAGGGGTATTTGTATGTGTCGGGCTTCACGCCGCTGAGCGCGCACATGGAGGCGAAGATCGCCAGCATGAGCAGAAGCGCAATTAGCACGCAGCCGAGTCGTTTCCAAACGTTGGAGGTTTTGGTGGACATTCGCTTCACTCCCTGAACGAGGTTCATATGCCTATTTTAAAGCAACGCGGGCGAAAAGTAAAGCGTACAAAAGATATTTCGACGGCGTTGTGAAAAATTGGAAAAGGACGATTGGATTTCACGTGGTTTAACTTGACATGCGCCGAAAGAAAAAGTATAATAATAAGGCTATATGTTTGGGAAGTATTGCCCTTCGTGGGCAAATGCCTCATAGATTACGATTGAAGGAGTTGTTTTTCATGTTCCGTACCTACCAGCCCAAGAAGCGTCAGCGTTCCAAGGTGCACGGTTTCCGCGCCCGCATGAAGACCAAGGCCGGCCGCAGGGTTCTGAAGGCCCGCCGTGCCCGTGGCCGCAAGGTTTTGACCGTCTGATTCCCATCGACATGGAGGGGCGGGATCGCGCCGCGCGCGGAAGCGAGAGCTTTCCGCGCCGCTGCCGTTTGGGCGGCAATCGGAATTACCGCTACGTGTACCGCAAGGGCAAATCGTACCCCTCGAAGAACCTCGTGTTGATCCACCTGAAGGGAAAGGAACAGCGCTTCGGCTTCTCGGTTTCCAGCAAGGTGGGCAACGCGGTCACGCGCAACCGCATCCGGCGGTGTCTGCGCGAGGACGTGCGCCGGCTGCGTCTGCGTCTCAAATCCGGAAAGTACATCTTCATCGCGCGTCCGGCGGTGAAGACGGCTGCGCACGCGGAGCTCACCCGGGAGCTGGAAAACCTGCTCCGCCGGGCGAAGCTCGTGAAGGAGGACGAATCGAAATGAGATGGCTGACGGCGCTCCCCAAGCGCGCGCTGCTGTGGTTGATCCGGCTCTACCGCTCGGGCATCTCGCCCGCGCATCCTCCCTGCTGCCGGTTCATTCCCACGTGCTCGCAGTACGCGCTGGAGGCCATCGAAAAGTACGGGGCGCTCAAGGGCGGATTCCTGGCGCTGCGCCGGATTCTGCGCTGCAATCCCTTCTGCAAGGGCGGCTACGATCCCGTTCCGTGAGGGCGTCTCGACGGTTTCCGCGGCGGAATCTCCCCGCAGAATCGAAATCTCCCCGGGAGGATATTGAATGAGCGGATTATTTCAAAGCGTGCTGGAATGGATCTACGGCTGGATCGGGAACTACGGCTGGTCCGTGGTCGTGTTCACCGTGCTCGTGCGCCTGGTCCTTCTGCCGCTGGACATCAAGAGCAAGAAGAGTATGCGCGCCATGACCAAGGTTCAGCCCAAGGTCGCGGCGCTTCAGAAGAAGTACGCCAACGACAAGGAGAAGCTCAATCTCAAGCTCAACGAGCTCTACCGCAAGGAGCACGTGAGCCCCATGGCGGGCTGCCTGCCCATGCTGATCTCGCTGCCGATCCTCTGGTTCATGTTCGGCGCGATGCGCAACCTGGCCAACGAGCAGACGATTCAGATGATTCTGACCATGAAGGAGACCGGCGAGGTTCCCGCACTGCAGAGCTGGCTGTGGATCAAGAACGTGTTCCAGCCGGATTCGTTCATGGCGACCATTCTGCCCCAGGTGGGCGATCAGCTGCGCATGGTGATGCCGGTCGGCTCATCCGGCATACTGACCGAGGCCAATATCGCCGCGGCCAGGGAGTTTTTGACCACGCCGGAGTACGCGGCCATCGTGGCTCAGTACGGCGGCAACCAGTTTATACAGATTCCGCTGAACCTGGTGTTCTTCTCGCCCACGCTGGTGCTGCCGAACTCGATCAGCGCGCTGTTCCACTCGGCCAACGGCCTGTTCCTGCTGCCGATTTTCGCGGCGCTGAGCCAATTCCTGATGACGAAGTTCACCGGAACGGCCGCCCCCGCGGCCGACGATGCCGGAACGCAGGACGCCGCCGCGGCCAACGCCATGAACAGCGGCTTCATGAAGTGGTTCTTCCCGCTGTTCTCGCTGTGGATCTGCGCGGGCTACAACGCCGCGTTCGCCATCTACTGGATGGCGGGCAACGTCATCATGATCGTGCAGCAGGTCGTCGTCAACTGGTACTTCGAGCGCAAAGACCAGCAGGAGGCCCTGGAAGCGGATAATAACGAAATCAAGTGAACAAATAAGGAGGCGCATCGCCTTGAAAAAGAGCATTGAAGCAAGCGGCAAGACCGTAAAGGACGCGATTCAAAGCGGCCTCGCGGAGCTTGGCTGCACGCTGGACGAGGTGGAGACCAGCGTAATCGACATGGGCAGCCCCGGGCTGTTCGGCATGTTCGGCAAGCCTGCGAAGGTTCGCCTGACCGTGAAGGAGGAGGATCACTCCTTTGACATCGAGATGCCGGTGTTCACTCTCGATCAGCCCGCCCAGCAGGGCGGCGGCAAGAAGCGCGGCGAAAAGAAGCGCAGGGAGGAACCCAAGGCAGAGGCGGCCCAGCCGGAGAAGGCGGAGGAGCCCAAGCCCAAGAAGGAACCCAAGCCGCGCAATCGCAAGGAGAAGGAGAAGCGCGAGGAACCGGCGGAGCCCAAGGCCGAGCCCGTGACCGTGGCCGCCCCGGCGGAGCCCGCCGCGCCGTTCGTGGAGACCCCGGAAGAGGAGTTGAGCGATACCGCGAAGCGTGCGCGCGACTTCCTGTCCGGTCTGACCGAGCGCATGCGCGTGCCGGCCCAGATCGCCGTGAGCGACGGTTCGGAGAACCTGCGCATGGTGCTCAGCGGCGAGAACATGAGCATTCTTATCGGCCGCCGCGGCGAGACGCTGGACGCGATCCAGTACCTGACCAGCCTGAACGTGAACCGCGGCCGCGAGGACTACCTGCGCGTGACCCTGGACACGGAGAACTACCGCGCCAAGCGCGAGGAGGCGCTGCGGAAGCTGGCGGTGCGCATGGCGAACCGCGCGAAGAAGAGCGGCCGCCGCGTCGCGCTGGAGCCGATGAACCCCAACGAGCGCCGCATCCTGCACTCCGCGCTGCAGAACGACCCCGATGTCACGACCCATTCCGAGGGCGAAGAACCCTACCGCCGGGTCATCATCACGTTGAAGTAAATCGGGAACAGCAAGCGTCAAGCCGCCTCAAATCGCCGGACATCGGACCGTTTTGAGGCGGCTCGCTTTTGACTTCGCGGGCGCGCATTCGAAAAAACGAAATCCGCGCCGCGCATGAATCGAATGAGGAGTAAATTATGAATCGAGTGGATATTGCCGAAATTCGCAGGGGACTGAACCCCGACAAGACTTCCGCAGACCGCATCTGTGGCTGTTACGTGGACGACCGGGGCGAGATCATCTCCATGTTCGCCCAGTCGCCGCTGACGCTGCCACAGGAGGAGGCGGAGAAGTATCTGGCGCTGTTCCGCAAGGTGCTCTCCGGCGCCCTGGGAAAGAATCTGGTGGAGATTCCCTTCCGCCCGGATCAGGTGGCCGAGGGCGAGGAGCACCGCCTGCTCACCGCGCTGAAGGACACGAGCCTGAAGGTGGATCAGGCGGTGGAGAAATTCTTCCGCAAGGTCATCGACGCACTGAAGTTCGAGGGCAACTATCTGATCCTGCTTTTGCACGACAACCACGACGTCGCCTGGCGGCCCCGTGACGAGTACAAGGCGGACGACGCGCCCTCGGAGGACGTGTTTTCCCACATCCTCTGCGCCGTCTGCCCGGTGAAGCAGACGCGCCCGGCGCTGTCCTATTGCGCCGAGGATCGTTCCTTCCACGACCGCGAGTTGGACTGGGTGGTCGCCGCGCCGGAGCTGGGCTTTTTGTTCCCGGCCTTTGAAGACGGCGGCGCGAACATCTACGCGGCGCTTTGCTACAGCCGCGACGCGGCGGACGATCACGCCGGCTTCGTGAAGGCGGTGTTTGGCGGCGACGCTCCGATGCCGGCGGCGGCCCAGAAGGAGACCTTCGAGGTGCTGCTCTCCGACGCGCTGGAGGACGAGTGCGATCTGGAGGTGGTGCAGACCGTACACGAACAGCTTCGCGGCCGCGTCGAGGAGGTCAGGGCCGACAAGCAGGCCGAGCCCGCCACCGTCACCAAGCGCGAGGTTAGCGCCATGCTGCGCGACTGCGGCGTGTCCGAGCAGAAGCGCGCGGCCTTCGAGGAGCGCTTCGACGAGGAATTCGGCCCCGCCGATCTGCGCGCGGAGAATATCGTGGACGTGAAGCGCTTCGAGCTGCGCACGCCGGACGTGATCGTCAAAGTCAATCCCGAGCGGAGCGATCTCATTCAGACGCGCACCATCGACGGCTCCCGCTACATACTCATCCGCGCCGACGAGGGCGTGGAGGTCAACGGCGTGAACATCGCCATCGGCGACTTTGGGGAGGACGTCGAGGAATAATCGGCGCGCCCTGCGCGTTCAAGCAGGCTTTAGCTGCAAAGTGAAGTGTGCGCACGACCCAATGGCGCGCAAAAAGAGGCGTAAAAAGCGCTCCCCCGAATCCGCTTCGGAGGAGCGCTTTGCTTGAGAATCAGGGGAGGTGCGCGCGGATGAATTCGTCCACCTCGGCGAGGATGTCGTCCGCGTACAGCGGGTCGCTGGCGTGCCCCATGCCGGGCTCGATGCGGAGCTGGGCATTCTCACCGAGGATGGGCTCCAGACGCTCCTGCAGCCGCTGGGAAACCGGTAGCGGCACGGTGATGTCGCAGTCGCCGTGAATCGTCCACGCCGCGAGCCGTCCGGACAGCTCGGAGGCGTTCTTTTCAAGGTAGTAGCCGGGCTCCACCGCGTTGCGCTCGTCCTGCGTCATTTCGGAGACGTTCTTGCGGAGCAGGTAGGAGGCGAAATCCTCATAGCCACCCGTCTTGCCGATCATCCAGTTGTTGGCGATCATATAGACCGGCTTCGGCAGGCCGATGGCCTTCAGATCGGCGGCGGAATCGTTCATTTCGACATGGCCGTAGTAGTTGATCAACACATCCGTGCGGGCGGACGGATTGTTTTCCTCGGTCTGGCCGATGAAGGGCAGGTCGTTAAATTCGTCGTCCAGCGTAACCGAGCACATCGTGGCCAGATAGCCGCCGGCGGATTCGCCGAACACGGCGATGCGCTCCGCGTCATAGCCATAAACGTCGGCGTTGGCGCGCAGGAAACGGATGGCCGCCTTGCAGTCCTGCACCGGCGCGGGGAAGGCAGCCTCCTGGGCCAGCCGGTAGTTGATCGAGGCGCAGGCGTAGCCGTGATCCCGGAAGTAGCGGTACATGAGCTGGATCTGCTTCGTGTCCGCATCACCAGCGATGAAGCCGCCGCCATGGATGAGCACGAAGAGCTGCGGCTTCTCCACGCCGTCGGGAATGTAGAGGTTCAGGTAGTCGCTCTCCGAGACGTCGGAATACTGGATGTTTTTGAGAATTTGACCATCGGTCCAATCGTCCTGCTCCGGTAGGGATACGGTGGGAATGGTCAGGTTTTTGAAGACCAGATACGCCGCCCGATGGAAGATGCCCAGCAATGCCGCCAAAATCACGACGATGACGATCAAAACGGTAAGCACTTTTTTCTTCATGAATCGTTCCCCCTCTGCATTTTGCGTATTCTTGCCCGTCAGAAGCTCGATATGGGCAGGCTCTCGTCGTCCGCGCCCTTGGTGATGGACCGGATGACCACGAAGTAGCGCACGTCGTCGCTGACGCGCACCTCCACGCGGTCGCCCACCCGGTGCCCGAGAATCGCCTTCCCCAGCGGCGATTCCTTGCTGATCACGCCGTTGAGCGCGTCCTGGCGCAGCGTGGTCATGAGCTGGATGGTCTCGGTCTCGTCGTCCTCCTCGTAGTAGAGTTCAACCCTGTCGAACAGCTCCACCACGCCTTCGATGGACTTCACTTCAACCACCTTCGCCGTGTTGATCATCCGGCGCAGGTAGCGCAGGCGGCTGTCGCAGCGGCGAAGCTCCTGCTTGGCGGCCTTGTACTCGTAGTTTTCGCTGAGATCGCCGAACGCGCGGGCGGTCTGCAGGTCCTTCACCAATTTGGGCCGGACCTCGCGCATGCGGTAGTCGATCTCCTCCTGCATCTTGCGGATGTCCACCTCGGACAGTTCGTCGTACACGCGTCGCGCCTCCCTTCACATGTCCATTCATTATAGCGCGAGCGGGCCAAAAAAACAAGTTGCAAATTTCCGCGCCGCGTGCTAGAGTAAGGGAAGAATGAGAAGCGGGAGGCGCGATCATGTCCGAGCACAGCTCCTTCTTTCAAAACCGGGAGTGCGAATACTTTCCCTGCCACGAGACGAATCATCCGGAAAACTTCAATTGCCTGTTCTGTTACTGCCCGCTCTACGCGCTGGGGCGCAGGTGCGGCGGAAATTTCTGCTACACGGAAAAGGGCGTCAAGGACTGCACTCCCTGCCGCATTCCCCACGAGCGGGAGAACTATCGCAGAATCATCTCCCGCTATTCGGAGATCATGGATCTGGTTCGGGAGCAGGACGCGAAAAAATAAAGCTTTCTTTCCAATTTGCACTTGCCAGCGGGCGCGATTTGGGGTATAATACCATTGTTCGTGTGCCATTAGCTCAGTTGGATAGAGTGTCAGACTCCGACTCTGAAGGCCGCGCGTTCGAGTCGCGCATGGCACGCCATACAGGACAGTCCCGGCGGCATGATTGCCCGCCGGGACTGTTTTGCGTGAGAAAGCGGAACCGCAGACAAGCGGTTCCGCTTTGCTATGCGCTGCCGCGCTTGAATCAACCCTTGACTGCGCCGGCCGCCACACCCTTGATGATGTGCTTCTGGCAGGTGAGGTAGAATATCACCACCGGCACGATGCTCAGCATGATCAGCGCCATGGTCGCGCCCAGATCGACGCTGCCGTAGCTGCCCTTGAGGTACTGAATGTGGATGGGAATGGTCATGTACTTGGTGCGGTCGAGCACCAGGTAGGGCAGGAGGTAGTCGTTCCAGACCCACATGATCTCCAGCACGCCCACCGAAACCATCGTGGGCTTGAGCATGGGGAGCACCACGGTAAAGTAGGTGTGCAGCGGCCCGCTGCCGTCGATGGCCGCGGCCTCCTCGATCTCGAGGGGGATGCTGCGCACGAAGCCCGTGAACATGAACACCGCCAGGCCAGCGCCGAAGCCCAGGTAGATGATCGGGATCGTCCAGGGCGTATTCAGCTTCAGGGTGTCGGCCGTGGAGGACAGCGTGAACATCACCATCTGGAAGGGCACCACCATGGAGAAGATGCACAGGTAGTAGACGATCTTGGTGACGGTGCTGCCCACGCGGGAGATGTACCACGCGGCCATGGACGTGCAGATCAGAATCAGCCCCGTGGAGACCAGCGTGATGAACAGGCTGAATCCCACGGACTTCCAGAAGGGATAGTTGCCAAAGGTCATGCCCTTGACGTAGTTGGCCCAGCCGGTGAAGGTTTCGGCGTTGGGCAGCGCGAAGGCGTTCAGGTTCACCGCGGCGTTGGTCTTGAAGGAGTTCACGAGCACCGCGATGATGGGAATGATCCAGACCAGGCTGATCACGATAAACACGGCCGTGAGCACCTTGCTGGCGGTGGAATAGCGCTCCTTCATCACTGCTGCACCTCCTTGTTGCGGGTCGCGACGAGCTGGGCGATGGCCAGCGCCGCCACCAGCACGAAGAACACCACAGCCTTGGCCTGCGCCACGCCGTGCCAATTCTTGTTGATGTTGTAGGTGGAGTAGATGTTCAGCGCCAGCAGCTCGGTCATGTTGACCTTCGCGCCGTTCATCATCACCGAAGGCGCGCCGCCGGTCAGGGCCATGTTCTGGTCGAACATCTTGAAGGAGTTTGTGAGCGTGAGGAAGGTACAGATGGTGATGGAGGGCATCACGTTGGGGATGATGACGCGGAAGAGCGTCTGGCGGCCGTTCGCGCCGTCGATTCTCGCGGCCTCCACCATCTCGCCCGGCACGGCCTGCAGGCCCGCGATGTAGATGATCATCATGTAGCCGATCTGCTGCCACGCCACCAGAATCACCAGGCCCCAGAAGCCGTAGGTGGCGTTGGCGGTCAGGTAGGTGCCGTAGCGCTTGAGGATGGCGTCGAAGATCATGGACCAGATGTAGCCCAGCACCACGCCGCCGATCAGGTTCGGCATGAAGAACACGGTGCGGAACAGATTCGAGCCGCGCATCCGCTGGGTCAGCGCGTAGGCGATCGCGAAGGCCAGCACGTTGATCAGCACGATGGATACCACGGCAAAGGCCGCCGTGTTCCAGAACGCGTGCACGAAGCTGGCGTCCTTAAACGCCTTCACGTAGTTGCTCGCGCCCACCCATACGGCGTCCTTCGGGGTGTTGAAATTGCAGAAGGACAGATAAATGCCCTGAATGAACGGCCACAAGAAGCCGATGCAGAAGCAGATAAACGTGGGCAGCAGGAAAATCGGAAAACACCGCCGGATGGGCCGGCGGATCAATTCGCTGCTCAGGGATGCGCTGTCCGTTTTTTTCTTCAAGGGACCTCCCTCGCTTTCTGTGGGGTTTTCGAGCGAAGTTTAAGAGCGGGGACGGGCAAAGACCCGTCCCCGCGATAAGTCAGGATCAGCCGTTGACGATGCTGTACTCGTAGGCCCAGCCGTCGACGAAGGCGGTCACAACCTGCGCCCAGTTGTCGTCGGTGGGATCGGCGGAGTAGGCGGTCAGAGCGGTGACGACGGTCGCGCGCCAGGAATCCACGTTGGGCGTATCGTTGAAGGCCCAGAACATGGTGTAGTTGCCGGCGTTGGCGTACTCGCTGGCGTCCGCGCCGAACACGTTGGCGGAAGCGGCGGCATTCTTGAACGGGATGCCGCTGAACTGCTCAGCCAGCATGGCGGTGCCTTCCTCGGAGGTCACAACCCAGTACAGGAAGTCCAGGGAAGCCTGGATGTTCGCCTCGGAGGCCTTGGCGTTCACAGCCCAGCAGTTCTCCGTGCCGGAGTTCAGGCCGGCCTTCTCCTCGCCCTCGACACCGCAGTAGATCGGGATCATGGCCAGGGTCGCGGGATCCATGCCGAACTTGCCGGTCAGGTTCGCGTACTCCCAGTCGCCGTTCTGATAGAACACGGCCTTGCCCTCGCCGAACTCGGCCTCGGACTCGTCGCCGGTGCTGGTGGACAGGCTGGTGGGATCGGCCGCGGTGTCGGTGATGTACAGATCCCAGATCTTGCGGAAGTTATCCAGATAGGCGCCGGTCACGGTGGCGGGCAGGGAGCCCACGTTCAGGCCGGCATCCCTGTACTCATAGTACAGCGGCACGTTGGCCAGATGGCCGGAATAGCGCCAGGAGGAGGAGCCGTCCATGCCGGGGGCGGAGAAGGCGTCGAAGCCCAGCTCGGCCGCGCGGGCGTGGATGTCGTCGGCGACGGCCTTCAGGGAGTCAAAGTTGGTGATCTCCTCGAGGCTGTGGCCAGCCTGCTCCAGCAGGGCGGTATTGACGATGATGCCGAAGGACTCGTAGCAGTAGCCCAGCGCTTTGGCCGCGCCGGCCTCGTCGAAGAGCACATAGTCGTCGTTGACGCGCTCCTCATAGATGGGGGTGCCAGTGAGGTCCAGAGCATAGTCGCCCCAGTCGGTCAGACCGGACTTGTTGCCGATGTTGAAGATGGTGGGAGCTTCGCTCTTGGCCATCTCGGCGGTCAGGGTGTCGGAGTAGGTGCCGGAGGCGGCGGTTACGACCTTGACCGGCACGCCGGTCTGCTCCGTGTAGGTGGCAGCCAGCGCCTGCCAGGCCTCGTCAGCCTCGGGCTTGAAGTTGAGATAGTAGACGGAGCCGGTCTCCTCGGCGGACGCGACCGCCGCCAGGGACAGAGCCAGCGCCAAGGTCAGAACCAGTGCGATGAGCTTCTTCATGGTTTTTCTCCTTTCTTTTCGTCGCAGTTCTCCTCTGCAAAACGAATATAACTAGTTTATCACTATGCTATAAAAATGTCAATACGAATTCAATCATTTTCTCAAATAAAATTCACCGGAAATCAACATAGGGCGAAATTATTTTGATTCCGCTCCGTCGGCGACCGTGCCGGAGATGGTGCCGGTGGCGTCCTTCTTATATTTCTCCAGCTGCGCCAGCGCCCGTGGGTTGTGGGTTAGGCACGCGGGGCCGCCCACGCAGCCGCCCTGGCAGGCCATGCCCTCGATGAAGTTTTGCTTGAGCTTGCCGGCCTTGGTGAGCATCAGGAGTTTGCGGCACTCGGCCAGGCCGTCGCCGACGGCGGGATCGAGCTTGAATTTGTCCTCGGTGACGCCCTGCTCGTTGAGCGCGGCCTGTACGGCCTCGGCCAGACCGCCGCATCTGGCGAATCCGCGGCCCTGGGGAGACACGCTGCGCAGGATGGCCTCCTCGCATTCCTCGGGCTCGACGCCCTTCGCGCCGAACATGGCCTGCATCTCCTCAAAGGTCATGGAGTAGTCCACATACTCGGCGGCGCGCGTGTTCATGGCCTCGCTCTTCTTGGCGATGCATGGGCCGATGAACACCACGTGCGCCTCCGGATCGCGCTCCTTGAGGCGGCGAGCGATGGTGGCCATCGGCGAAAGGGTGGTGGACACATAATTCTTCAGGTTCGGGAACTCCTGCTGCACGAAGCTCACAAAGGCGGGGCAGCAGCTCGAGGTCAAAAAGCCCTGCTCGGCCAGTTCCCCGGCCTCCTCCCATGCGGTGAGATCCGCGCCCTCGGCGGCCTCGGCCACGAAGTAAAAGCCCAGCTTCGTCAGCGCCGTCACGAGCTGGCCCACCGCCAGCTTCGGGTACTGCGTGGCGATGGACGGGGCGAGAACGGCGTAGACGTGGTATTTCTGATTGTTCTCAGACTCGCGGATCAGGCGGATGATCTCCGGCAGGTAGGATTCGTCGGTGATCGCGCCGAAGGGGCACTTGTGCACGCACGCGCCGCAGGAGACGCACTTCTCCTCGTTGATGCGGGCCTTCTTGGTGTCGGGGTGAATTTCGATGGCCTTGGTTCTGCATGCCTCCACGCAGGGGCGCACCACGCGCACGATGGCGGAGTAGGAGCAGGCGTTGAGGCACTGGCCGCACTCCACGCACTTGGTCTTGTCGATCTGCGCCCGGAGGTTGACGATGGAGATCGCGCCCTTGGGGCAGGTATTGGCGCAGTAGTGGGCGATGCAGCCGCGGCAGGAATGGGTTACCTGGATGCCGTCGATGGGACATTCGTCGCAGGCGATGGGCAGCACGCGCACGGAGCGGCGGCTGTGCCCGCCGCCACCGATGGCCGCGGCCACGCGCTGGTTGATGATGGCGCGCTCCTTGTAGATGCAGCAGCGCATCGTGGGCTTGCCCTCCGGGATGATCTCCTCGGGGATGGCGAGCGTGGCGGCAGGGGACAGGCGATCCGCGTAGCAGAGCTCGGCGACCTTCTTGAGCACCTTGTACTTGATTTCCTGGACGGAAGTCTCGAAAAACGGCATGGAGAACCCCTCCTTATGTAATATAGAAGTCTGGTATAAATGCGCCAAATCCGGCGCGCCGGCAGGACCGGCCGCGTCGGATGGATTTTCATTGGCCCGAGCGCCGCTCCTAGGCGGAGAGGTTCGGGTTCTGGTAGAGCAGCAGCTCGAGCGTCGGGCCGTCGATATAGGCGTCCACGGACGGGTCGATCACGGTCAAACCCGCGTCGAGTACATCGTTCGCGCGCTGCTGGAAGGTGGCGACGGCTTCCAGCGTGCCCTGATCCAGCACGCCCTCCTGGGCAAGATCAGTGTTGAGCAGGCCGTAGCGGTAGAGCGCCATCTGCACCGCGAGGATGTCCTCCGTGCCGCTGTTCGCGTCCACGTAGCTGATGTGGGGCCGCTCCTGCTGCTCGGGTTCCTGGGGCTGTTCGGGTTCGGGCGCCTGCGTGGCCGCCGGGGCCGGCACGCCGAATACCAGCTCGCTCCATACGGTGTTGTCCTCGCTTCCGCCCACGGGCGTCGCGCCCACGTAGAGCCGGTACAGGCCGGGCTGGAGCTGGCTCGTCTTGACGGTCTTGCTGGTGTCCGTGGTGGTGCCCAGCGAATAGCTCGTGCCGTCCTCGTAGCTCAGGTTCACGGTGTAGGATTCCACCGGGCCGTCTGCCATCCAGCTGAAGATGGCGGTGTCGTCGTTGATGTACTGCACGCCGTCCGTCTGGTACACGGAGCTGCCGATGCTGATCACCGGCGCGGAGACGCTGGGCGCGGGCGTGGGGGCCTCGGTGGGAACCGGCGTCTCCACGATGGGGAGCATCAGCTGCAGCGACTGCCAGACGATGTCGTCCTGGGTGCCATTGACGGGCAGCGCGCCGACGCGCAGCTCGTAGACCTCGCCGGGCGTCATGCTGGAGGTATTCATGTCGAAGCCGGTCAAGTCAGCGTTCTCGGCGCTCTGCATGAGGTTTCCATTGGAATCATAAAGGTAGACGTAGTAGCCCTGCACGTCGCCCTCGGCGCTCCAGCCGATTTGATAGCTGCCGGGTTCGAGCTCCACAAACCCTCCAGCCTCCTGACCGGAGACGGTGAAGCGCGGCGCGGCGACCGTGCCGGCCTGCGGCGCTTCGGTGGGTTCGGGCGTGGGGGCCTCGGTGGGCTCCTCCACGACGGCGAGCGTGAGCTGGATCGACTGCCAGACGATGTCGTCCTGCGTGCCATTGACGGGCAGCGCGCCGACGCGCAGCTCGTAGACCTCGCCGGGCACCATGCTGGAGGTGTTCATGTCGAAGCCGGTCATATCCCGATTCTCAGCGCTCTGCATGAGATTGCCGGAGCCGTCGTAAAGGTACACATAATAGCTTTGCACGTCGCCCTCGGCGCTCCAGCTGATTTGATAGCTGCCGGGCGCGAGCTCCACCCGCCCCTCGGCCGCTTGACCGGAGACGGCGAATTGCGGCGCGGCGACCGTGCTGGCCTGGGGCGCTTCGGTGGGTTCGGTTTTGGGTTCGTCCGGCACGTCGCCCTGATCGACCAGGTTCCAACCCTCGTCGTAGGCTTCGCGCAGGTAGCGCAGCGTATCCGCGTCGCACTGGCCGGATACGTCGAGCGTGCCCTCGCCCATCATGTCGTTCACATACTGCTGGAAGGCGCGCACGGCCTCCTGGGTGGCCGCGCCATAGTCGCCGTCCACCTGATTCGCGCCCAGCAGGCCGATCGTCGAGAGCATTTCCTGCACGAATTCGACGGATCCGCCGGGCTCCTCGGTGGCCTCTGGAGCGTCCCCCTGATCGACGAGGTTCCAACCCTGGTCGTAGGCCTCCTGCAGATAGCGCAGCGTGTCGGTATCGCACTGGCCGGATACGTCGAGCGTGCCTTCGCCCATCATGTCGTTGACATATTGCTGGAACTGGCGCAGAGCCTCCGCCGTGGCCGGGCCGTAGGCGCCATCCACCTGGTTCGCGCCCAGCAGGCCGACCTCGGAGAGTATCTCCTGCATGAACTCGATGGACTCCCTCGGGGAATCCGGCGTGATGCCCTGTCCACCCGCCTGCTGCTCCGGAGGCACCTCGGTGACCTCGGGTTCCTCGGGCGCGACGGTTGCGTCGGGTTCGAAGCCGGGTGCCTCTGTCGCCGGGGCCTCCGTGGCGGGAACCTCTGTGGAGGGAACGTCCGTGGCCGGAGCGTCCGCGGGCAGGTCGTACATGCGGCCGTTCTCCACGCAGTATTCGAGATAGCGCATCGTCAGCGAATCCACGGCGCCGGTGATGTCCAGCGTCTCCTCGCCGCGAAGCTGGTTGATCCAGCTCTGGAACTTGCGCACGGCGTCTGCGGTGCGCGTGCCGTACACGCCGTCCGCGTCGGAGGCGGTGAGCAGGCCCACCTGCTGCAGAAGCTGCTGCACCTCGCGCACCTCCTCGCGGGAGGAGGACGCGTCCACGGTGGAATCGGAGGGCTTCGGCGTGGCGGAGGGCCGGATGGCGGGTGTGTTCGTGGTCGAGGGGAGCGCGGTGGCGCTCTGCAGCCGCCGCCACTCCTCGACATAGTAGTTCAGCCAGGAGCGGGTGAGCGCGTCGGCGCTGCCGCTGGTTTCCAGCACGGTGTAGCCCTGCAATTCGTTCACGCGGCGCTGGAAGTTCTTCACGGCGGTCTGGGTGGCCGAGCCGTACTTGCCGTCGGCGCTGCCCGCGGGCATCAGACCCAGCGCGATCAGCTTGTTCTGCAGATCGCGCACCGCGCTGGCGGATGAATTCCGATCCACCGTGTTGCTGTCGGGGGCGGCGGTGACCTTCGGCCTGGGCGTGGCCGTGGGCCGGGTCAGGGACACGCTGGAATTGTAGAGCCACTGCTGCGTCTTTTTGCCGGCGATGCCGTCCTCCGCCAGCTTCTCGGCGGGGGAGCAGTACTCGTTGACGTAATGCTGGAAGGCGCGCACGGCCTCGCGGGTGGTGGAGTCATACCGGCCGCTGACGGCGCTGGAACTCAACCAGCCCAGCCGCACGAGATACTGCTGCAGCTCGCGCACGCTCTGATCGCTGGAATTGTCGTTGATGGTGGGGTAGCTCTGGTTCCCCTGCACCGTGGGCTTCTGCGTGGCGGAGCTCTGCTGCTGTTGCTGCTGGAACTCGCTGTTCACGTCGCCGGAGTAGGTGTAGTCCATCCAGCTCAGCTCCGGGTCCACCAGCGCGGCGAAGGTGGCCGTCGCGTGCGGGGTGGGGCTGGGCGTGGCGTTGGGCAGCCAGGTCGCGCCCGGGGAGGTGGAGCTCAGCGGGCTGATCATGGTGCGGTCGTCTGTCGATCCCATGGAGTTGAGGAACAGAATCACGCCGATGGCCACGGCCAGCACCACGGCCGCCGCGATGGCGATGTAAAGCACAATCTGGCGGTTGCCGCCGCCATCGTCCGGGTTCTCATGTTCGACGGCCGGGGCGGAACCGCCCTTGCGCTGGGCGATGTAAGCGGTGCCGTTCTCCTCGAAGTAGAAGTGGCGCTTGTGAGGGTCCTCCACGCTCTCCACGCTGGCGCGGAGCTTGCGCATGCCGGTTTCAAAGGCGTCTTCCATGCCCGCGACGGGCACCACGCCGCCGTCGTTTAAGCGCTCGGCGCAGTTGCGGGGCAGATACTCGCGAATGCGAATCACGCCGCCGCGCTTGGTGTCCAGCGCGTTGTAGACGATGCCGCTGGAATCCTGCCCCAGCGCGCGGCCCAGCAGGAAGCGGTCGTGATACACGAGCGTTCCCGGGAGCATTTGAATTTGGGGCACCGCGGCGCTGGAGTCGCCGCCGCAGTGGGGGCAGACCGTTTCGCCGTTCAATTCCTGAAAGCAGTACATGCACAGATTTTCGTAAGCCATAATCTCCGCTCCTTATGGTGGATCAGTCCAGCAGCGCTTCGATCTCCGCGCGCACGTCCGTGAAGACCTCCTCGACGCCCCGGTTGGTGTCGATCACGCGCACCCGCTCGGGCTCGGCGGCGGCGATCTCCTCGTAGGCGCGATCCACGCGCCGGAAAAAGTCGTCCCTTTCGGACTCCATGCGGTCGAGCGGTCCACCGGAGCGCATCCTCCGGGCCAGCACCGCGCGGTCGCCCGCGAACAGCAGCGTCCGGTCGGGCGCGATCTTCACTGCCGCTCTGTTGATTTGACGTATAAAATCGTCGCCAAGTTCACGCCCGCGGGCCTGATATGCGAAACTTGAGTCCAAAAAGCGGTCGCAGAGCACAATTTTTCCGGCCGCGAGCGCGGGAAGGATCACCTGGCGCACGTGCTCGGCTCGCGAGGCGGCGTACAGCAGCGCCTCGCACTCGGGGGACATCCCCTTCAAGCGTATGTCGAGCACGACGTCCCGGATGCGCTCCGAGATTTCGCAGCCGCCGGGCTCCCGGCT
Organism: uncultured Clostridia bacterium; assembly: GCA_947596085.1. Classification (GTDB taxonomy): domain Bacteria; phylum Bacillota; class Clostridia; order Christensenellales; family Aristaeellaceae; genus SFTH01. The sequence goes on from CANQEW010000002.1 coordinate 82,312, forward strand.
GATGGCGACTTCCCAGCCGCGCTCAGACAGGTACTCCGCTGCGAGCTTCATCTGGGTGGACTTGCCGCAGCCGTCCGCGCCCTCGAAGGTGATGAAGCGCCCGCGCCGTGCGGGTTCGCCGGGCAGAAGGATCTCGCGCAGATGCGCCACGCTCTCGGCGATCGCGTCCGCGCCGGACTGCTCCAATTCCTCCCGGCCGCCGTAGCCGAAGAGCACGCCCACGGCGGTCAGGCCCAGCTTCTTCGCCGCCTGCATGTCGTAGAGCCGGTCGCCCACCATGGCGGCCGAGGAGCGGTCGCAGCCTTCAGGGAGCGCCTGCTCCAGCAGCTCCGTCTTGTCGGCGTGGGTATTTTCCATCGTGATGCCCACGATGGAATCGAAGAACCGCGCGAAGCCGAAGTGCTCCGCGATGCGCCGCACGAAGATTTCCGGCTTGGCGCTGGCGATGCCCAGATACGCGCCTCGAGCCTTCAGCGCGCGCAGCAGCGGCGCTATGCCGGCGTACAGGCGGTTTTCCCGCCAGCCGATGGCGCTGTAGCGCTCCCGGTAGATCTCCGTGGCGCGCAGCGCATCGCTTTCGCTCATGCCGGCGTACTCCATAAACGACGCCACCAGCGGCGGGCCCACGAAGCGATCCAAAACTTCCTGCGGAAGAGCGCTACCGCCCATGCGCTCGATGGCGTAGGCCGCGCTGCGAGTGATGCCCGCCCCGGAATCGGTCAGCGTGCCGTCCAAATCAAACAGTATCGTATTGTATCTCAAAAAAACACAACTCCATGATGATAGTAAAGGAAACAGTTCATTTTTCCATGTTCATTGTATCTCAACAAATATGACATTTCAAGTGTTGCGCGATGAAAACAGCTTGGCAATGCGCATGGCCAGTTGAAAAGGCGAGGGAAGTGTGATAAGATATTAACTGGAATTTTCTGTTTTGGGAGGGAGATCTTGTTGAAAGGACTTTTCCTGCGCGCGTGCGTGCTGCTGGAAGCGGCGGGAGGCTTCGTCTGGCAAGAGCAGATGGGAAAGATCGTGGTCACAGCGCTGTTGAGCATGGTGCCGACCTTTGAGGGCCGCTACGCGATACCGATCATGCTGGGCACGGGCCTGCCGGTGGGCTTCGCCTATGTGCTGGCGGTGGTGTGCTCCACGCTGCCGATGCCCTTCATATTGCTGCTTTTGCGGCGCGTGCTGGACTGGTTTTACACGCTGCCCATCAAGCCCGTGCGGAAATTCGCCGCGTGGCTGGAGAAGCGGAGCGAGCGCAAGCGCGCGCAGATGCAGGCCGGCGAAGGCTCCGGGCTGCGGGGCAAGCTGCGGGGCAAGCTCTCCGAGGAGACGCTGGAACTGATCGGCCTGTACATCTTCGTGGCGCTTCCGCTGCCGGGCACCGGCTGCTGGACGGGCAGCGCCATCGCCACGCTGTTCGAAATGCCGCGCGGGAAATCCGCGCTGGCGATCCTGCTGGGCAACATGACCGCCTGCGCCATTATGACGGCGGGCGCGCTGGGCGTGTTTTCGATTTTCTAGTTCGCTTACATGGGGAGGCGCGGCCATGCTTCGGGTCTGCACCGGGGAAAACCGCATACTCGCCGCGGCGCTTACGCGCGATGTGGGCGCGGCGCTGGTCGGGGGCGACGAGGTGCTCTACATCATCGTCCCCCGGCAGCTCACGCTGTTTACCGAGCGGCTGTTGCTGGACGGACTGCGGCTGCGCGGATCGTTTCGGATGCGCGTGCTCAGCCCCGCGAGGTTGTGTGCGCTCATCTTTGAGTCGGCGGGCGCGCCCGAGGGCGTGCGCGTGGACGAGCGCGGCCGCGTGATGCTGATGCGCCGGGCCATCCGCGCCGCCGAGGGGCTGACCATCTACAAAAACGCCGACCGCCGACGGGGCTTTGCCGAGCGCTGCGCGCGCCAGCTCGAGCTCTTCATTCAGGGCGGCGTGTCGCCGGAGGCGCTGCGCGAAAGCGCGGAGGAGAGCCGGGGTGCGGTGCGGATGAAGCTGTTCGACCTCGCCGCTATATTGGAACAGTATCAGGCGCTGATTCGGGATCGCTTCCAGGATGGCGACGGAGAGCTGATCGAGGCCGCGCGCCGCGCCGGCGGGGCGGAGTTCATTCGCGCGGGCCGCTTCTGGTTCTTCGGCTTTGACATTACCCCGCCCACGCTCACGGAGCTGATCGCGCGGGTGGCGGCGCTGTCTCCGGACGCGTCCCTGTATCTGCCGCTGCCCAACGATCCCGGCGCGCGGGATTACGACTGCTGCCGCCCGTTGGAGCGCGCGTTGGGCCGCCTGAACGCGGCCTGCCGGGAGGCGGGGACGGAGCTCCGGCGCGAAGCGCTGCGCGCGGAGGCGGGCGATGGCTGCCTGGCGGCGCTGCGGGAGGAGCTCTACGCCTATCCGCCGCGCCCCTGGGAGGGAGAGCCGGACGCGCTGCGGCTGGCCTTTGCCCGGGACGTGCGCGAGGAGTGCCGACTGGCCGCCGCCGAGGCGCGCAGGCTGGCCATGCGCGGGCTGCGCTACGGGGAGATTCAGTTGATCTGCGCCGATCTGGAAAACTACCGGCAGCCGCTCAGCGAGGCGTTCGCCGCCTACGGCGTGCCGCTGTTTCAGGAGGGCAGCCGCCCGGTTTCGCGGTTGGCGACGGCGGAGTGTCTGCTGACGGCGCTCAAGCTCATCGACAAGAACTTCCGCGACGAGGACGTGTTCACGCTGATGCGCTGCGGCTATATGGACCTGACGGACGACGAGGCCGGACGGCTCGCCAACTATGCCCTGCGCTATGGCGTTGAGGGCGCGCGTTGGCTGCGGCCGCTGAACCGCGGCGGCGAGGCGGAGATCGCCGAGCTGGAGCCGCTGCGCGCGCGGCTGATGTCCCCGGTGAAGAAGCTGCGCGACGCGCTGAAGGCGGCGCGGGATTTGAAGGGGCAGCTCGCGGCGCTGTTCGGCTTTTTAACGGAGATCGACGCTTACGGAAGAAGTTTGGAATTACAGCGCGGTCTGATCGCGCTGGACATGCGCGAGGCGGCGGGCGCGCTCGGCCAGAGCTGGAACCGCATCATCGGCGCGCTGGATCAGATGGCGGCGCTGATGGGCGAGGAGAAGCTGAGCCTGCGGGAGCTGGATCAGGCGCTCACGGAATCGCTGGAGGCGGCGGTGGTGAAGCCGCTGCCCCAGTCCGGCGACGCGGTGTACGCCCAGAGCGCGAACCGCATCCTGATGCAGCCCGCCCGGGCGCTGCTGGTGATCGGTCTGAGCGACGCGGGCGCGGCGGCGGACGACGCGCTGCTGACCCAGGGCCAGCGCCGCGTCCTGGCGGAGCGCGCGAAGGTCTACCTCGGACCGGACGAGGCGGACGCGGCGCGCCTGAAGCGCTTCTATCTGAAGGCGGCGCTGGGCATGGCGTCCGAGGCGGTGTGGTTCTCCTGCGCGCTCAGCGGCGCGGACGGCGCGGCCCAGCGGCCGGGCCTGACGTTGCAATTGCTGCGGGAGATTTTTCCCGGCCTGCGGGAGCTTTCGGAAGCGGAGAAGGTGCGGCTGCTCGCCAACGCGCCCCGGGCGGCGCTCTCCCAGGCGGCGCGGGCGCTGTCCGCCCGGCGCGCGGGGGAGACGCCAGATCCCGGCGATCTGGTGGCGCTGAACGCGCTGCGCGCGGCGGGGAAAGCGCTTCCCGAGGAGTATGGCATGCTGCGGCGCATGGAGCGCGCGCTGACAGACCGGGAGGGCCGGGAGGCCGTGGACGCAGCCTCGGCGCGCGCGCTCTACGGCGAGCTGCAGACGCAGTCCATCACCCGCTTGGAGCGCTATGCCCGCTGCCCGTTCCAGTATTTCGCCAGCTATGGGCTGCGCCCCGAGCGCGTGGAACCCTTCGAGTTTGACCGCCGGGACGCGGGCGTGTTTTTGCACAGCGCGGTGAACGCCTTTTTGCGCGCGCACCGGCGTGAGCTCAACGAGCTATCCCCCGAGCAGGCCGAATTGTACATGGGCAGGATCGCTGACGAACTGCTCGCGGACATGGCCGTGGGCACGGCCATGGAGGACAGCGCCAGCGTGCGCGCGGAATCGCGGTCGCTGCGGGCCACGGCTTGCCGCTGCGCGCGGGTGCTGACCGGGCACATGCGCGGCAGCGCGTTTCGAGCCGAGCAGCTCGAGCGCAGCTTCGGCCGGGAGGACGGCGAGAAGAAGCTGTGCGCGGGCGACACGGTGCTCGAAGGCCGCATCGACCGCATGGACGTATGGAGCGAGGGCAACAGCCTGCGCGTGATCGACTTCAAGCTGGGCGGCAAGCCGCTGAACCTAGCCGGGGCGTATCATGGGCTGGAATTGCAGCTTCCGGTATATCTGGGCGCGGCGCTGAAGGAGCGCGGCGCGCGCAGCGCGGGTGTGTACTACTTCGCGCTGGACGAGGGCGTGGTGAATACCCAGACCACCGACCCGAACGCGGTGGAGAAGGAGCGCGCGAACCGCTTCCGCATGACCGGCCTGCTGCCCGAGGACATGGAGCTGATTCGCGCCCAAGCGCCGGACCCGGAGGCCGTGTTCAACGCGCGGCTGACCTCGGCCGGAGAGCTCTATTCCAACGTTCCCCGCGCCGATGACAGGAATTTTGAACGCCTCGTGCGCCACACGCTCCGGCAGGCCGAGAAGTACATCGCAGGCATTCGCGCGGGCGAGGCCGCGGTCAGCCCGGCGAGCTTCGACAACCGCGATGCCTGCGCGCTGTGCGACTATCGCGCCGCCTGCCTGTTCGATCCCAAGCTGGACGCGGCTAAGGCGCGCAGATTCAAGAATATGAAGTGGAACGACGTATTCGAAAAAATCGCTTTGGAGGACGAATGAGGGGCGGACCGATTGGTCCGCCCCTCATTCATTCGGCGTATGTGCATTGATTATTCAAGCCGGAACCGCCTTGCCGCGCCCGATTGCGGCAGCACTTCACCGGCGATTTAATTGCACAGATTGGTTCAATTTTGCCAGTCTGCCGGAAATCATTTTCCCCACTCATCCCAGGCCATCAGCATGGTCTTATCGGAGATTTCCAAGCCCATTTTTCGCTGTAGATTGAAGGAGATTTGATTGTCCTCCTCCACCTGGCAATAGGGGATGCGGCCGGTATTCAGACAGAAGCGCAGGATGTGCGCCTCCAGCGCCGCGCCGTAGCCCCTGCCGCGCTGCTCGGGAAACACCTCCAGCAGGCCGAAGCAGCCCTCGGGATGCAGGCCCGCGAAGCCCACATCCGCGCCGTCAATGGTGCGCGCGAAGAACAGCTCTCCCGCGTCGCGGCGGCGGCGCAGCTCGGCGGGGCTGTCCATATCGTACGCGGCGAGGATGCGCGAGAACGCTTGGTCGTCCGGAACCTCGATGGCGAGCCGGGGGTCGGGCGCGGGCGGTTCTCCATGCAGATAGGCCGCCTGGCGGCAACGCATGGCGTTTTTCAGTTCGAAGCGCTCAATGGCCGGGGCGAGGGCCGCGTCGCAGAGCAGAATGAAGTTCACGGGCCGCTCTCGCTCCACGCCGTCCAGCAGATTCCGCGCCGCCGCGACGTCCGTGGCGGACAGCAGCAGAAGCTTCCCCGGACGGTCGTAGACCAGTATCCCGTGCGGAGTTTCGCTCAAGACTTCCGCATGACCCAGGCGCAGCGGTTCGGTGATGCAGACGTGCAGGAGCGGATCGCGCTCGATTTCGTGGTAGATGAACATATTTGACCTCCCATCAAAACGCGTACAGTATAGCGCGATTTCGGCGCTTTTTCAAGAATATCGTCACTTTTTTTCACCCGGGGAATAGTATGAACCGCGGGCATGTGCCCGGATGAAAGGGAGGCATTGCATGGCAAAGCGAATTCCCGCGGCGGATTTTGTCGCTTTTTTGAAGCGGCGTCTGGCCGCGAAGGACGGATATATCTTCGGCGCGGTGGGCCAGGATCCGAAGAAGATGTCGGACTGGTACTTCAGCGGACAGTACGGCGGCGCGCAGTTGAAGCGGGCGCTCTACTGGCGGACGCACGCGCCGCGCGTGTGGGACTGCAACGGTCTGGCGGAGGGCTACTACAAGGACGTGACGGGCGTGGACATCAACGCCCGGGCCCGGGATAACTACGATTCCTGGTGCGATCCCCGGGGCGAGGGGACGATCCCTGCGAACTTCCGCGCGCCGGGCGCGGCGGTGTTCAAGCGTTCCAGCTATATTCACCACGTGGGCTTTCTGACGGAGCCGGTGGACGCGGATCGTCCCGGCGGCGATTGGTACGTGATCGAGGCCCGGGGCGTGATGACCGGCGTGATCCGCTCGCGGCTCTCCGAAAATGATTGGAATTGCTGGGGACTGATGACGAAGTATTTCGACTACGGCAAGATGGACGCGCAGACCGCCGCGCCCGAACCGGAGATGGCGCTGGGCGGCCGCCCGCTCAAGCGCGGCGCGCGGGGCGAGGACGTGCGGAAACTGCAGGAGACGCTGCTCTCCCTGGATTACGATCTTTCCCGCTACGGCGCGGACGGCCAGTACGGCGCGGAGACCGAAGCCGCGGTTAAGCGCTTGCAGGCGAGCCAGGAGTTGGCAGTGGATGGAATTTACGGCGAGGACACGCACGCCGCGCTGATGGCCCTGCTCGAGCGCGAGGAAGCCCCGGGCGAAGGGAAGGAGGACGCGCCCGTGACGCGCGTGCGCGTGACGGCGGAGACGTCAGCCTACGTGCGCAGCGGCCCGGGAACGATCTATTCGATCCAAACCGTCGCACGCCGGGGCGCGGTGTTCGATTCTCCAGCGGCCGCCGATAACGGCTGGCGCTGCGCTTCGGTCAACGGCCGGCTGGGCTGGATCAGCCCAAAGATGTGCGAGGTGATTTGAAATGGATGAGTGGAACGCGGGCCTGCAGGCGCAGATCTCCCAGCTGTCCGAGCGCGTCGCGGAGAATCGCAGCGACACCCGCGCGCTCTATCGCCGCGTGGAGGCACTGGAGGAGGGGAACAAGCGGCTCAACGGCGCGCTGCTCACGCTGCAGCGCCAGGGCGGCGCGATCGAGGGCATCCGAGAGAACGCCGACAAGCTGGCGAGCAGCCTGTCCAGCGTATCCGGCCGGGTGTCCGAGATCGAAAAAGAACCCGGCGAACGATGGAAAAAAATCGGCTTCGAGCTCATCAAATATATCGTGCTGGCCGCGGCCGGCGCGGCCATAGGGTTTTTGATGAAGTGAGGTGAGCCAATGGAACTGTTCGATTGGGGCCTGCTGGGAAGCTACGCGGGCTCGGTGCTCGCGGTGGGCGTGTTGACGCAGATCACGAAGGGGATTCCCGGCGTGAGCCGCATTCCGACGCAGCTGTGGAGCTATCTGCTGGCGCTCGTCACGCTGCTGGCGGCGATGCTCTTCGGTCCGGGCTTCACGCCGCAGGGCGCGGTGCTGGCGCTGGTGAACGCGGCGCTGGTGTCCCTGTCCGCCAACGGCAGCTATGCCGCCGTGAACCGCATCAAAGGCGGGCTGAAGGACTCCGCCGCGGACGAAGTTTGACAGCGCGTGAAAGCGCCGGCGTAAAATCCAAATACGCATGACAATCGGGAGAGCCGCGCGCTCTCCCGATCTATCCAATGTGAGGTTGAGGTTGTCACACTTTCTGTCATTTTCCCTTCATTCAATGCAAATTTATATAAGGCGCGCGGAGTATGCGCGCGGCTGTTGCGTCCCAATCGGAAGTATGCTACAATTAAATTACTGGAATGTATCGCCCAATCGAGTGCGAATATGGCGTCCGCGTTTCGATAAAAACTCCGCTTATCAATATCTCCAAAGTGCCGCTGAGTATGGAATAAGGTCAAGATGAGCGCAGGCTTCGCATGGGGTGATAGAAGAAATGCGGCCTTCGGAACGAGCCGCGATTTGGAAGGAGAAAGAGAATGAAGAAAAAGCTTTCATGGATTGCCGCGACATGCTTCCTGCTGTTTTCGATCTGCAATATGATTCCAATTGACGCGCTCGCATCATCGGACGGCGTTATCGAAGACGCGGCGGCACAGCCTTCGAATTTTGACAGGCTGCTGGAGGCGCCGGTCGGAGTGAAAGTGCAGACAGGAATCATGGGGCTATGCGATGATAACTGGTATAAATTCGACGAGGATGACGAAAACATTTATCTGTTGTATGGTGGCTATTATAAAACGGAGTGGCTCTATGGCGGCGTCACCGAGGAAGAACGACGGGAGACTGATTTGACGGTGTGGGGAGACTATGAAATATCCGCTTCGGAAGTTGGCAATGGTACCGATATTGTCAATTATCTGTTGGATGAAAGCAAGTGGAGTTATCTGAAGTGGCAGTTCTCCTCGGAATATCCGCTCAGAACGATTACGGTGACGGGCGCTCCAACCAAGGAGCAAGTGGAGCGAGTCATTAAGGAATATCCTACCGTGGCACGTGATCTACTGTGTCCACGTGAGTATGATCCATATGAGTATAATTTCGCGCGAGGCTATTGGCTTGCTACGGAGGATGACAGTTTTCATGTCTATATACATAATAACATAGCTTTGGGTAAGGGCGTAGAGAGCAGCTGGTGTCGGAATGCGGAGTCGATTCGCCCATTGGTGGCGATTTCGAAGCGCCAGAGGGAAAAGACGGAGCAGGAGCGCTTGGATGAAAAACTGTATCAGGAGCAGAAAGAAGAGGATGCGCGGATGCGCGAGGCGGAGGGCGAAGCCAACGATTATGAGAGCGGCGGCAGTGTGATTCAAGCGAACGGCCATACGCTCAAATTCGGAGTATACAGCTTCAGCGGCGCGGATGGCGCTGTCGAAAGTTATGAGATACGTGAAGATGGAACCTGTTCCTATTCAAGTTCCGAGTTCAACGGGAATGGAACCTTCCAAATAGAAGCCCTCGATGATGATATGACCGAATGGACTGGAGAAATGCAGTTGGTTGTATATTTCGATGGCGCCGATGGCGGCGGCCGGGATTGGCTGGACATTCCTGAGGATAACGTGCTGGAGAACTGGATGGGGAACCAATATGCGTACACCGGGGATTGAGTAAGCAAAATATCGGGCGGTTCGATGCAAAATCCGCGTCGAACCGCCCGATGTTTTGGGCAGAAATATCTTCCCTTTAGTCCAGAGCGTTCACGAAGCAGCCGATCCGCTTGCAGCCCTCGACGATGTTGCTGCGGCTGGTGGCGTAGCTCAGGCGGGCGAAGTTGTCGTCGCCGAAGCCCAGGCCCGGAACCACGGCTACGCGCTTTTCGTTGAGCAGCAGCTCCGCGAACTTCGTCGATCCGTCGATCACCTGGCCCTTGAAGCTGCGGCCGATGACCTTGGTCAGGTTCAGCATCATGTAGAACGCGCCCTTCGGGAGCTGCGCGCTCAGGCCGTCGATTTCATTGAGCATGCGGTGCATGAGCTTGCGGCGCACGTCATATTCCTGAATCATCGACTTGATGTAGGTGTCGCCGCAGGACAGCGCCGTGGCCGCCGCGTACTGGGCGATGGAGTTGGCGTTGGAGGAGGCGTGGCTCTGGAAGGAAGCCATGGCCTTGATGACCTTCTTCGGGCCGCCCGCGTAGCCGATGCGCCAGCCCGTCATGGCGTAGGACTTCGAAACGCCATTGACCACGATGGTCTGGTCCTTGACCGCCTCGCCCAGAGAGGCGATGCATACGTGCTCCTCGTTGTCGTAGATCAGCTTCTCATAGACCTCGTCGGAGATGATGTAGAAGCCCTTCTCCACGGCCAGATCGGCGATGCCCTGCAGATCCTGACGGGTCCAGATGCAGCCGTTGGGGTTGTTGGGCGAATTCAGGATCAGCGCCTTGGTGTGCTCGGTCACGTGGGGCGCGAGCATCTCGGCGGTGACCACGAAGTTGTTCTCCTCACAGCCGTGCACCAGCACCGGCGTGCCGCCCGCCATGCGCACCATCTCGGGATAGCTCACCCAGCAGGGGGAGGGAATCAGCACCTCGTCGCCGGGATTGACGAGGCAGCTCAGCGCGGTGAAGAGCACCTGCTTGGCGCCGTTGGAGACGATGATCTCCGAGGGGTTGTATTCCAGGCCGTTGTCCCGGTAGAACTTTTCGCAGATCTTCGTGCGCAGATCCAGTGTGCCCACCGCCGGCGTGTAGCGGGTGATGCCCGCGTCGATGGCGAACTTGCCGGCGTCGTTGATGTACTCCGGCGTGCAGAAATCCGGCTCGCCCGCGGCGAAGGGGATCACGTCCAGGCCCTCGGCGCGGAGCTTCTTGGCCTGCGTATCGACGGCCAGCGTCACCGACGGGGAAATGGAGAGCGCGCGTTCGGACAATGTAAGCGGCATAGTTTTTTCATATCCTTTCGAGGCAATCGCCTGTGATATATGCTATTTTATTCGAAAACCAGCGCCGCTGTCACGATAGATTCGGTCAATTCTTGGTTAAGTTTGAATGTGCAAGTTTATGAAACTGCAAATTTCGCGCGGAGAACCGGCAAAGCACCCCGCGAAATGCAGGAATGATTCGCAAAATGAATTTCTATCCATTTTGGTGGGTTTGCATAAGGGCTAAGGAAGTGTTATAATAGAAGGGCTTCACTATGGTTTTGATTTATTTTTGGAGGTGTTCAACCCCATGGAATTTAGACGCATGACGGTGGAAGAGATCAAGCGCAGCATTTCGGACAAGCTCACGAGCAATTTCGGCTGCGACATCAGCGACGCGACGGAGGATCAGCTCTACAAGGCAATCGCGCTCACCGTTCGCGACGAGATCATGCAGCGCAGGGCCGAATCCCGCGGCGTGCGCAAGCAGACCCACTCCAAGAAGGTGTACTACCTGAGCGCGGAGTTCCTGGTCGGCCGCTCGCTCTTCAGCAACATGGTCAACCTCGTCAACGAGAAGCACTACGCCCAGGCCCTGGAGGAGCTGGGCATCGACAAGAACATCATCTCCGAGCGCGAACCGGAGCCGGGTCTCGGCAACGGCGGCCTGGGCCGCCTGGCGGCATGCTTCCTGGATTCGCTGTCCTCGCTGCAGCTGCCTGCCATGGGCTGCACGATCCGCTACGAGTTCGGCCTGTTCCGCCAGAAGCTGGTGGACGGCTATCAGGTGGAGGTGCCCGACAACTGGCTCGACGAGGGCAACGTGTGGGAGATCCCGCGCCCGGCGGAGACGGTGGAGGTGCACTTTGGCGGCCGCGTGGAGGAATTCGAGGAGAACGGCCGCGTGAACTACCGCACGGTGGATTCCGTGATGGTCGAGGCCGTGCCCTACGACATCCCCACCGTGGGCTACGACAGCAGCATGGTCAACATGCTTCGCGTGTGGTCCGCGCGCTCGCCCAAGCGAATCGACATGCAGTCCTTCAATCGCGGCCAGTATGTGCAGGCCATGGAGGAGCGCGAGCTGGCCGAGGTCATCTCGAAGATCCTCTACCCCAACGACGATTCCTGGCAGGGCAAGGAGCTGCGCCTGAAGCAGCAGTACTTCTTCTCCTCCGCATCGGTGCAGTTCGCGGTGGCCGACTTCATCAAGGTCTATGGCTACGAGTGGTCGATCTTCCCGGATAAGGTCGCCATCCACATCAACGACACGCATCCCGGCGTGGCGATTCCCGAGCTCATGCGCATCCTGATGGACGAATACGGCCTGGGCTGGGATCAGGCCGAGGACATCTGCCGCCGCACCTTCGCCTATACCAACCACACCGTACTGCAGGAGGCGCTGGAGCGCTGGCCGGAGAACCTGTTCGCCCAGACCCTGCCCCGCATTTACATGATCCTCTGCGAGATGAACCGCCGCCTGTGCCAGCGCCTGTGGGACGCCTATCCGGGCCAGTGGGAGCGCATCGGCCAGATGTCCATCGTCGCCTACAACCAGATTCACATGGCCAACCTCTGCGTGGCCTACACCCACTCGGTTAACGGCGTGTCCGGCATTCATACGGACATCCTCAAGAAGCAGACCTTCCACGATTACTACGTCATGGAGCCGAAGAAGTTCGTCTCCATCACCAACGGCATCACGCACCGCCGCTGGCTGATTCAGTCCAACCCCGGCCTGGCCGACCTGATCGACGAGGCGATCGGCGACGCGTGGCGCAAGGACATGGACCGCATTATCGACCTGAAGCCCTTCGCCGACGACGCGGCGTTCCGCGAGAAGTTCCAGCGGGTGAAGGTGGAGAATAAGCTGCGCTTCGTGGATCGCATGCAGCGGCTGCAGGGCTCGATCATCGACCCGAACAGCATGTTTGACGCCCAGGCCAAGCGCCTGCACGAATACAAGCGCCAGCTGATGAACGCGCTGGGCATCCTGATGCTCTACAACCGCATCGACGAGGACCCGAGCTTCGAGATTCCGCCCAAGACCTTCATCTTCGGCGCGAAGGCCGCGCCGGGCTATCAGCGTGCCAAGCTGACCATCAAGCTGATCAATTCCGTCGCGGAGCTGGTTAAGAAGCATCCCCGCGCGTCCCGGATGATCAACGTGGTGTTCGTGGAGAACTACTGCGTGTCCCAGGCCGAGGCGCTGATGCCCGCCACCGAGGTCTCCGAGCAGATCTCCACCGCCGGCAAGGAGGCCAGCGGCACCGGCAACATGAAGTTCATGATGAACGGCGCGGTCACCATCGGCACGATGGACGGCGCGAACTGCGAAATCTACGATGCCGTGGGCGCGGACAACATCTACATCTTCGGCCTGACCGCCGACGAGGTGGAGCAGGGCTACGCGCACTACCGCTCCAGCGATATCTTCGAGACCAACGCGGCCATCCGCAAGGTCATGAACCAGCTGATCGACGGTACGCTCTCCCCCGAGCATCCGCGGATGTTCCAGGAGATCTACCACGGCCTGCTCTTCGGCGACAACGGCGGCATGCCCGATCCCTACTTCGTGCTCAAGGATCTGCCCCAGTACATGGCCGCGCAGGCGCAGATTTCCCGCGACTACACGAACAAGGATCTGTGGCTCAAGAAGGCCGTGCTGAACACCGCCTGCTCCGGCGTGTTTGCCGCCGACCGCACGATCAACGAGTACAACGACAAGATCTGGCACCTCAAGCCGCTGAATCTGTAAGATGTATTTCTTTCACGATTCAAGGTCGGAGCAGTACCGCAGCCCCTCCGGCGCAGCCCCCTGCGCTGGAAAGGTGCGCCTGCGCGTGCTCGCCAACGGATTCAGCAGCGTGACGCTGCGCATCTGGTGGCAGAACGCCGAGTACCGCTGGTACATGCGCCGACTGGAAAACGACATGTACGAGTATGAGATGCAGATGCCCGAGGAGCCGGGCATCGTCTGGTACTTCTTCATCGGCGCGGACGAACACGGTCAGACCTGGTATCTGGGCAACGCTTGGGACGGCCTCGGCGGCGAGGGCAACGTCACCCGCCACGAGCCGCCGTCGTTCCAGATCACCGTGTACGATCCCGCCTACAAGACCCCCGCGTGGATGCGCGAGGGCGTGATGATGCAGATCATGGTGGACCGCTTCGCCAACGCGGGCGGCACCGACGTGAAGAACCTGCCCGCGGGTTCCTACTACCACGCCCGCTGGGACGAGGACCCCGCGCTGGTCATCAACGACCGCTTCGGCTACAACAGTTGCAACGATTTCTTCGGCGGCAATCTGAAGGGCATACAGGAGAAGCTGGACTACATCGCCTCGCTGGGCGTGACGGCATTGTACTTGAACCCCATCTTTGAGGCCCACAGCAACCACAAGTACGATACCGGCGACTATCTGAAGATCGACCCATCCTTCGGAACAGAAGAGGACTTCAAGGCGCTCTGCGCGGCGGCGAAGGAGCGGGGCATCCGCATCGTGCTGGACGGCGTGTTCTCCCACACGGGTTCGGACAGCCGCTACTTTGACCGCTACGGCACCTACGGCGGGAAGGGCGCGTACTCCGACCCTAAGAGCCCCTACTACCCCTGGTACAACTTCGAAAAGTGGCCGGAGGAATACAAGTGCTGGTGGGACTTTAACACCCTGCCCAACGTGAACGAGGAGCATCCCAGCTATCGCAAGTTCATCATCGACGGCCGCAACAGCGTGATCGCCCACTGGATTCGCGCGGGCGCGGGCGGCTGGCGGCTGGACGTGGCCGACGAGCTGCCGATGGACTTCATCCGCGCCATTCGCAAGCGCGAAAAGAAGCTCGATCCCGAGGCCGCGCTGATCGGCGAAGTCTGGGAGGACCCGAGCAACAAGGTGGCCTACGACGAGCTGCGCTGCTACTGCGCGGGCGACACGCTGGACGCCACGATGAACTATCCGTTGCGCGAGGCGGTGCTGGCGTTCATGAACTGCCAGATCAACGCTCACGACTTCGTGCGCCGCGTGTCCTCCATGGAGGAGAACCAGCCCAAGGTGTTCTTCTATTCCCAGATGAACCTGCTGGGCAGCCACGACCGGCCGCGCGCGCTGACGGTGCTGGCGGACGTGGGCAACATGGAACCCGACCGCAAGTACCGCTATCCCATCGAGCTGCGGCCCGAGCACTACGCGCTGGGCAAGCGGCGGTTGATCGCCGCATGGAACCTGATTTGCGCACTACCGGGCATGCCCTGCGTCTACTACGGCGACGAGGCCGGGCTCTACGGCATATCGGATCCCTACTGCCGCGGCACTTACCCGTGGGGCAGGGAGGACGCGGAGCTGGTCGAGGCCTTCCGCGAGGCGATCGTCCGCCGCAAGGCTTCCCGGGCGCTCAAGACCGGCACCATGAAGCTGGTGGCGCTGGGCCGGGACGTGGTGATCGTCGAGCGCGCCATCGAGGGCGGCCGGGACGTATTCGGCGCGAAGGCCGAGGACGAGACGCGCGCCATCGCGGTCAACCGCGCGAGCGAAGCCCACTGGGTGGAGTACGGCGGCGCGACCATCGAAGTGCCGCCCCAGTCAGCGCTGGTGCTGCAATGAGCGCAAGCGCGCCTACGATTTGAAAGGTGAAACATAGAGCGCGCCGCGCGGATTTCTCCGCGCGGCGCGCTCTGCGTATATGCCGGCGCGTCGTCAGGGCATCAACAGCCGCGCCCGGTACATGGTGTCCAGCCTGCTCAGCTTTTCCACCAGCCGCTGGCTGGGGGCGTGGCCCACATCCACCACGGTGTAGGCGTAGCCGCCGCGGGAGACGTTGATCATGTTCTCGATGTTGAGCGCCTCTTCGCTCAACACCTTCGTGATCGAACCGATGACGTTCGGCACGTTCTGATGCAGAAGTGCGATGCGCGGCACCGAGAGCCGCCCCAGTTTGCAGTTCGGGTAGTTCACCGAGTTTACGATGGAGCCATAGCGAATGTAATCGTTCACCTGCTGTGCCACCATGCGCACGCAGTTGTCCTCGCTCTCAGGTGTGGACGCGCCCAGATGCGGGGTCAGAATCGCGCCCTTCTGGCCGATCAGCGCCGCGCAGGGGAAGTCGGTCACGTACACGCGCAGCGCGTCCGCGTCCAGCGCCGCCTTGACCGCCTCCAGATTGACCAGTCCGTCGCGGGCGAAGTTCAGGAGCGCCGCCCCCGGCTTCATTTTCGCGAGCGCCGCCGCGTCGATCAGGTCGCGCGTGGAATCCATCAGCGGCACGTGTACGGTGATGTAGTCGGAGCGTGAGAGCAGCTCGTCCAGCTCGGCGCTGTGCTCCACCGCGCGGGAGAGCTTCCAGGCGTGTTCGATGGAGATGAAGGGGTCGTAGCCCAGCACGTTCATGCCCAGTGCCACGGCGGCGTTGGCCACCTGCACGCCGATCGCGCCCAGGCCCACCACGCCCAGCGTCTTGCCGGCGAGCTCCGGGCCGACGAACTGCTTCTTGCCGGCCTCCACCTGCTTTTCGACGCTCACCTCGCCGTCGGAGAGCCCCCGGCACCACTCGATGCCCTCGGCGATCTTGCGGCTGGCCAGCAGCATGCCGGCGATCACCAGTTCCTTGACCGCGTTGGCGTTCGCACCGGGGCTGTTGAAAGCCACGATTCCAGCCTTCGCGAAGTCGTCCAGCGGCAGGTTGTTTACGCCCGCGCCCGCGCGCGCCACGCAGAGCAGGTTCTCCTCCGCCGCGTAGCCGTGCATGTCGGCGCTGCGAACGAGAATCGCGTCGGGGTGTTCAATGTCCGCGTCCACCGCGTACTCGCTCGCGGGCAGGATGTCCTTGTAGACCGGGGAGATGGAATTCAGCGTTTTGATAATATACATGGTTTATCGATGCTCCGTTTCAAAGTCCTTCATGAAGCGCACGAGCGCGCGCACGCCCTCGATGGGCATGGCGTTGTAGATGCTGGCGCGGATGCCGCCCACCAGGCGGTGGCCCTTCAGGTTCGCCAATCCGTGCGCCGCGGCCGCCTTGACGAACGCCGCGTCGGTGTCTGGGTCGGGGGTGGTGAAGGTCACGTTCATGCGGCTGCGGCTGGCCGGGTCCGCCGTGGGGCGGTAGAAGGAGCTCTCGTCCAACAGATCGTAGAGCAGCTTCGCCTTTTCCACGTTGACCTTCTCGATGGCCGCCACGCCGCCCTGCTTCTTCAGCCATTCCAGGCACAGGCCCGCCATGTAGATGGCGTAGGTGGGCGGAGTGTTGAGCATGGAGCCCTTCTCGGCCATGATCGTCCAGTCAAACACCTTCGGGCAGATCGGCTGGGCGTGCCCCAGCAGGTCCTTGCGCACGATCACCAGCGTCAGTCCCGCCGGGCCGATGTTCTTCTGCGCGCCGGCGTAGATCACGCCGAAGCGCCGCACGTCGTACACCTCGGAGAGGATGTTCGAGGACATATCCGCCACCAGCGGCACCTTGCCGGTCTCCGGCAGGGTCGCATAGCGGGTGCCGAAGATGGTGTTGTTGGTGGTGATGTAGAAGTAAGCCGCGTCGGGATTGAAGTCCGCCTCGTTCCAGACGGGGATGCGGCGGTAGTTTTCCTCCCGGGAGGAGGCCACGCAGCGGATGTCACCGTATTTTTTCGCCTCAGTCAGCGCGCCGTGGGCGAAGTTGCCGCTGTCGATGTAGTCGGCGCTGCGGCCCGCACCGAGCAGGTTCAGGGGGATCGCCGCAAACTGGCCGGTCGCGCCGCCCTGCAGAAGCAGGATCTCGTAATCCTCGGGCACGGCCATCAGCTCGCGCACGAGGGCCGCGGTGTGGTCGAAGATCTCCTGATAGACCTTGGAGCGATGGCTCATCTCCATCACGGACATGCCCGTGCCGTTGTAGTTGAGCATCTCCCGCGCGGCGGTCGCCAGCGCCTCCTCGGGCATCGTGGACGGCCCGGCCGCGAAGTTGTACACGCGATCCATAAAAATCCCCCCTGTAGTTTCCGTGCCTTATTATTGTAGTGCGTTTTTGCGGCGGCCGCAACCATATACTGTTAAATTTCAGTCGCGCGCGGCGCGGCAGTCTTTACATCCCGGGGATGGAATTTTCTCCCGCGCTGTGCTATACTCGTAACGGTAAGATTATTTTGGAGGATTCTGCTTTGGCGCGCAAGGATAAGCTCATCAAGACCACCGCGCTGGTGACGGCGGTCATCATACTCAGCAAGGTCTTCGGGTTGGCGCGGGACGTGCTCACCGCGGGCTACTTCGGCACCAGCATTGAGAACGACGCCTACGCCTCGGCCTATACGCTGTTTTACTTTCCGGTGCTGCTGTTCAATTCCTGCATCACGGCGACCATCGTGCCGCTGTTTGTGGAGGAGCGCGAGAAGTTCAGCCTCAAGCACTCCAACCGCTTCGCCAGCAACGCGCTGAATCTGTTCATCGTGGCCTCGCTCCTGATCGCGGCGGTGATGTACGTTTTCTGCGATCCCATCGTGCGGCTGGTCTTCCGCTTCGACGAGGCGGGCATCCAACTCACCGTGAAGCTCACGCGCATCATGCTGCTGGGGCTGGCGTTCAACATCGCGTCCATCGTGCTCTCGAGCCTGTTGAACGCCATGGAGAAGTTCATGGCGGCGCAGCTCACGGGCTTTCCGCTGAGCGTGGCGGTAATCCTGTCCGTGGTGCTGTTTTCGAAGCGAATCGGCATCGAGGCCATCGCCTGGGGCGTGTTCGCGGCGAGCGTATTGCAGGTGGTCGTGCTGATCCCGGCGCTGTTGGGCTGGTTTGAGTACCATCCGGTACTGGACATCCGCGACCCGCGCTTTCATCGGCTGCTGAAGCTGGCCGGCCCGGCGGTGCTCTCGATGGGCATCAGCGAGATCAATCATCTGATCGACCGCAGCCTCGCCTCCGGCCTGCCCACCGGCTCGATCTCGGCGATGAATTATGCCTACAAGCTTATCACCTTCCTGCTGGGCGTGTTGATGGTGCCGCTGACGACGATCATGTTCTCGCGCATGAGCAAGCTGGCCGTGGGCGACGACAAATCCGGCCTGCTGGAGGCGCTGCGCCACAGCATCCGGCTGATCTCGCTGGTGGCGCTGCCCATCGTGGCGGTGGCGATGGTCATGTCCAACGACGTGGTGCAGATGATCTACATGCGCGGCAGCTTCAACATGGATTCCGTGCGGCTGACCGGCGGGGTGCTCCTGTTCTACCTGATCGGCGTGATGGGCTTCGGCTTTCGCGATTTCATGAATCGCAGCTTCCACGCCATTCAGGACACCCGCACGCCGTTTCGCGTGGCCTGCCTGGTGGTGGCGCTGAACATCGCGCTGAACCTGATCCTGCGCGTGTACATGGGCGCGCGTGGCCTGGCGCTGGCCACGTCGATCGCGAGCTACTGCGGGCTGATCGTGATGTTCTTCCTGCTCCGGCGGCGGCTGGGGCTGTTGGGATTTAAGCAAATCGCGGCGGAGATGGTCAAGATTCTGATCGCGGCGCTGGGCTGCGCGGCGGCGTGCTGGGTAGTGCGCGGCGCGCTGCCCACCGCGAGCGGCACGCTGGGCGCGCTCGGCCGGCTGGCCGCCGCCACGGCGGCGGGATTCGCGGCGTATATGGCGCTGTGCCTGCTGCTGCGGGTGAATACGATGAAGGAACTGCTGGGCGGCCTGCTGGGCCGCGCGCGCGGATAGGGGGCGATTTCATGCAGGACGAGGAGAGACTCATCACCACGGGCTTCCGCGAGGAGGATTCGGACGCCGAGCTTTCGCTGCGCCCGCACACGCTGGCGGAATACATCGGCCAGGACAAGCTCAAGACGGGCCTGAACGTCTACATGCAGGCGGCCATCGCGCGCCGGGAGCCGCTGGATCACATGCTGCTCTACGGCCCGCCCGGGCTGGGCAAGACGACGCTGGCGGGCATCGTGGCCGCCGAAATGGGCCACAACATCCGCGTGACCAGCGGCCCGGCCATCGAGCGCGCGGGCGATCTGGCCTCCATATTGACGAATCTCAACGCCGGGGATGTGCTCTTCATCGACGAGATTCACCGCCTCAGCCACGCCGTGGAGGAGGTGCTCTATCCGGCGATGGAGGACTACGCGCTGGACATCATCATCGGCAAGGGCCCGGCGGCGCGCTCCATTCGCA
Organism: uncultured Clostridia bacterium; assembly: GCA_947596085.1. Lineage (GTDB taxonomy): Bacteria > Bacillota > Clostridia > Christensenellales > Aristaeellaceae > SFTH01. The sequence continues at coordinate 101,716 of CANQEW010000002.1, forward strand.
TCGACATCCCGAAGTTCACGCTGATCGGCGCGACCACGCGGGCGGGCATGCTGTCCTCGCCGCTGCGCGACCGCTTCGGCATCAGCTTCCGCCTGGAGATGTACACGCCGGAGCAGCTGGCGGTGATCGTGGAGCGCTCGGCGAAAATCCTCAAGGTGGACTGCGACCACGACGGCGCGCTGGAGATCGCCAGCCGCTCGCGCGGCACGCCGCGCATCGCCAACCGCCTGATTCGCCGCGTGCGCGACTTTGCCGAGGTGCGGGGCGACGGCAGAATCACGCTGGAGAACGCCCGCGAGGCGCTCGACGTGTTGGAGATCGACGAGCTCGGCCTGGACAACACGGACATCACCATGCTGCGCACGATGATCGAGCGCTTCGACGGCGGCCCGGTGGGGCTGGACACGCTGGCCGCCACCACCGGCGAGGACGCGGGCACCATCGAGGACGTGTACGAGCCGTACCTGATGCAGCTGGGCTTTCTCATGCGCACGCCCCGAGGCCGCGTCTGCACCCGCGCGGCGTACGCGCACCTGGGCCTTCCGATGCCCGGGAATGGGGAAAATCAGCAAATTCAGCAAATGAAGCTGGACATTTGAAGGCGATATTCGCGGGGCGAATATTGACGAAGCGGCCACCCCCCCGTCCGATTTGGAGGGGCGCGCCGCGATGGAAACCAATGAAAGGACGGTAACAAGAGATGTGGATGACTCTGCTTTCCCTGGCGATTGATGTGATTCCCGCGGGAATCGCGGCGGCGTTGATCGTGGCGCTGCTCGGGAAACGAATGTTTGGAACCCGGAAGCGCCGCTGTGCCTGCGCGCTGTTCGCGATCTATCTGTTGGCGGTGTACTCGCTGACGGGCATTCCGTCGGTGACGAATCTGACCGTCGATTTGGGCTTCAATTTCGTGCCGCTGGTCGGGATGGCCGGCGACGCGAAAAACACCGCGCTGAACGTGCTGTTGTTCGTGCCGCTGGGGTGGTTTCTGCCGCTGTTGTGGCAGGAGTTTAGCACGCTTCCCAGGGCGGCGCTGTGCGGCTTGGTGCTGTCGCTGGCGATCGAGATTTTGCAGATCTTCACTTTCCGGCTGACGGACGTGAACGACCTGATCGCGAACACCGCCGGCGCGCTGGTGGGATACCTGCTGGCGAAGCCGCTGTTGAAGAGCGGCTTCGGCGGGGAAGGAAGGCCCGCCGCGCCGGAGCTTCCGCTGTTGCTGGGGCTGACTTTCGCGCTGGCCTTTCTGGTGCAGCCCTTCATTTCATCCGCGCTCTGGAATGTAATTTACAAGTAAGGCGAGAGATTCGATGAAACTGTCCGATTTTATGTATGATCTGCCGGAGGAGTGCATCGCGCAGACCCCGGTGGAGCCGCGCGACCACAGCCGCCTGATGGTGCTCGACCGCGCGCATGGAACCATTGCGCACCGGCACTTCTACGATGTGATCGACTACCTGAACCCCGGCGACGCGCTGGTCATCAACGAGACGCGCGTCATTCCGGCGCGGCTGATCGGCGAGAGGCCGACCGGCGGGGCGTGCGAGATCTTGCTGCTCAAGCAGCTTGCGCCGAAGCGCTGGGAGGCGCTGGTGCGGCCGGGCAAGAAGCTGCGCCCCGGCGCGGAAGTGATCTTTGGTGGCGGGCGGCTGACGGCGAAGATCGCGGAGGTGGCTGAGGGCGGCGGCCGCGTGGTGGACTTCTTCTGCGAGGGCACGATGGAGGCCGCGCTGGACGAGCTGGGCGAGATGCCCCTGCCGCCCTACATCCACGAGAAGCTCCAGGATCGCGAGCGCTATCAGACCGTCTACGCCAAGCAGGAGGGCTCCGCCGCTGCGCCCACCGCGGGGCTGCACTTCACGCCGGAGCTGCTCGAACGCATCCGCGCGAAGGGAATCGACGTGGTGCCGATTCTGCTGCACGTGGGGCTGGGCACGTTCCGCCCGGTGAAGGTGGAGAACATCGAGGAGCACGAGATGCACTCCGAGTATTTTGAGGTGACCGAGGACGCCGCCCGGCGCGTCAACGCCGCCCGCGAGCGCGGCAACCGCGTGGTGGCCGTGGGCACGACGAGCGTGCGCACGCTGGAATCGGCGGGGCAGGGCGGCAGACTCGTCGCAAAGAAGGGCGACACACAGATTTTTATTCGCCCGGGCTATCAGTATCAGATGGTAGACGCGCTGATCACGAATTTTCATCTGCCGGGCAGTACGCTGATGATGCTGGTCTCGGCCTTCTATGACCGGGAGAAGATTTTGGAGGCATACCGAATCGCCGTGGAGGACAAGTATCGCTTTTTCTCGTTCGGCGACGCGATGCTGATCGAATAGCGAGGGAGGCTCAAATGCGGACTTAGAAGGGATGTGTTTCTGAAAATCGGTATTTGACAGGGTGTGGATCAGAATAATGAAGTGTTTATAGAGAAAATGTGCATGTGTAGAGAGTAATTGAGAGAAAAGGAGGAAGGAAGATGCGGAAGAGACTGCTTGGCAAGACCGGCTTAATGGTGAGCGAGATCGGATTTGGTGGCGAATGGCTGGAGCGACATCCGGAGGAGGAGTCCGTGGCACTGATGCGATACGCATCCGAACAGGGGATCAATATCATCGACTGCTGGATGCCGGATCCGAAATCCAGAAATATCATCGGGCGGGCAATTACCGGAAACCGGGAGAAATGGTACATACAGGGGCACTTGGGCTCCACCTGGCAGGACGGCCAGTACGTGCGCACCCGGGAGATGAAATATGTGAAACCGGCGTTCGAGGACCTGCTCGCGCGGCTCGGGACGGATTACATCGATCTGGGAATGATCCATTACGTGGATACGGTAGAGGACTGGAACGCGCTGCAGGGTTCTGAGTTCATGGAATATGTAAAGGAACTGAAGGCAAAGGGTACGATCCGCCACATCGGGATGAGCTCCCACAATCCGGAAACCGCGAAGCTGGCGGTGCGCTCGGGTCTGATCGAGATGCTCCTGTTCAGCGTCAATCCGGCGTTTGACATGCTGCCTGCCGGAGAGGATCTGGATGAGCTGCTCACCGAGGACTATCAGTATGACCAGGGGCTTTCCGGCATCAATCGGGAGCGGGCGGAACTGTATCAGCTGTGTGAGGAGCAGAATGTCGGAATCACCGTGATGAAGGGTTTTGCCGGAGGCAGGCTGTTCGACGAAAAACGCTCGCCGTTCGGAGTGCGTCTTACGCCGCTGCAGTGCATCCATTACGCGCTTACGCGTCCGGGCGTAGCCTCCATTCTGTGCGGCTACGATACCAGGGAGCAGGTCGATCAGGCCGTGCGCTATGAGAGTGCGCCGGAAGAGGAGAAGGATTACGCGTCCGTGCTCGCGCACGCACCGTTCCATTCCTACAGTGGGCAGTGTACCTACTGCGGCCACTGCAAGCCGTGCGTGGCGGAGCTGGACATCGCCATGATCAACAAATATTACGATCTCGCGGTGATGCAGCCGGAGGTGCCCGCGACGATCCAATCCCACTACATGCTGCTGGAGCATCAGGCTTCGGAGTGCATCGGCTGTCAGGAGTGCGAATCCCGCTGCCCGTTCGGAGTTTCCATTGCGGAGAGAATGCGGAAGACGGCGGAACTGTTTGGGCGCTGATGCGGGGCACGGAGGATAACTTTACCGCGTGAAAATCGGTTCAATCCCAAAGCTGCCCTGCGTTTTCACTCGATTGCTGCTGTACGAATTGCAATCAAGCGCAGATGTAGGGTGATTTTCATCCTGTGGTGCTCCAAATTTTACCGCGCCTTTCCTGTCGCGGCGGAATTCCAGATTCAGATAACTTCCAGCTTGACGAGGAATGAATCTGAGCACTAAATCGGAAATTGTGAAGGGGAATACGATGAGTAAAATAATCGTCGCTTGCGGAAATGATTGTTCTGCGTGTCCGAGATATGTGGCGTATCCATATGAAAAAACAGAGGATGAATTGCTGCATACAGCCGAACTATGGATGAAGATCGGGTATCGAGATCATGTTGTATCGAATGAAGAAATCTCTTGTTTGGGATGCAGATCGGAGAATTGGTGCAGATATCAGATTGTAAGGTGCTGCGGGGAAAGGCGCATAGGAAACTGCGCGGAATGTGCGGAATATCCCTGTGAGAAATTGAAAGAGTGTTTTAAGGTTACAAAATCGTTTGAGCCAATGTGTCGCAAGGTTTGTACAGACAAAGAATATGAGCAATTAAAGAGAGCGTTTTTTAAAAAAGAAAGGAATCTAAGCGCGCTGTAAATTCCTATCTATCGGACGGAATGCGGCCAAGCTGGCGCTTGCGGGAAGCGTTCATTCCCCAACCCCAAACGCAGCAGAGGGCCGGTCGAGGTCGGCCCGATAACAGAGGGTAACAAAAGAAGCAGAACGCCACCCCCGGGTCAAGGGCCGCAGCCCTTGCCAGGAAGGGGAGGGGAGAATCCAAGGAGGGACTGGGGAGCGCTTGGCGCTCCCCCTCCCTTCTTGGGCCGCCGGCAGGCGCCCCTGCCGTGAGGCAGCAGCGGCGATGCGTGCATCGCCGCTGTCTGGAATCCCCGGTGGGGATTCCAACATCCCCAGTGCTTTTTTGCAAGCGCATCTATTGATCGAATTTTCGTATGGCGAAGTATTTGCGGATGCACGACGTGGGGAATGAGAATTAGCTGCGACTGTTTGAGGCTGGGAAGCGACCGCTTCCCGGCCCCAAAAGCGCCGCGGCGGCCCGCGCTCAATTATGAGGGAAGGTTTGTGCGAATTGTTGAAAGCAAAATCACGCGCGCGGGCCGCATGGGGCTGCGGGGGTTACGCTGGGCGCCGCCCAGACCCGCTCAAGGGGCATTGCCCCTTGAGAATCCCTTTCTGCTGCCGCGCTGGGAATCGGTTTAGCAGATAATGATCGCTCCGTTGGCCGCATAGGCTGATGGGGAGGTGTTTTTCATGCGCATTCCTTGGGAGCTGATCGCATCGTTCGCGGTGGGGCTCGCGCTGATTTGTCTCACGGGCTATTTACTCTTGGTGCCGATGAAGCTACTCTGGCGGCTGCTGGCGGGGGGCGTGCTGGGCGCGCTGGCGCTGCTGCTCGTGAACGCCGTGGGCGCGCTATTCGGCTTCACGGTCAGCGTGAATCCCTTCACCGCGATGGCCGTGGGCTTTCTCGGCATGCCCGGCGCGGTGCTGGTGGTGGTGCTCCAACTGCTGCTTTAGCTCTGTTTCCACTGTATAAATATTTCAAGTTATTACAGACATATTACGGTCTTAATTCAGCCTAACTACTTTTACATTTCATTTTGCAGGTATTTTGTGTAATCGAGCGAATATTTATTCCCAACAGGGGGAGGATTCTGCCCTCCATGCGGGGCGCGAACGCGCCCAACCCGGTGATAATGCGAGGAAATACATATGAAATCGAAGATGACGAAGAGAATACTGGCGCTGATTGTAGTGATTGCCGCCGCGCTGCCCGTCGCTCCGGCTCTGGCCGAGAGCTATCGCGCGGTCGTCACGGGCGGGTCGCTCACCGTGTACGCGAAGCCCACGCTGGAGGGAGGTTCGGTGCGGCTCGACGCTTACTCCGTCGTGACCGTCAGCGCCACGCTGGGCAACGTCGCCCAGCTCAAGCAGGGCAAGTACACCGGCTACGCCAGTTTGAGCGGCCTTACGGCGCTGAACGGAACCACCTCCGCGGTCACGAACCGCGCGACGCGCGTGTACGCGAAGCCCGAGACCGGCAGCCGCAGCGTGGCCGTCGCCAAGGGCATGCGCCTGAATGTGCTCTACTCCAATGCCACCTACGCCATCGTCGAGCGCGGCGACGCGATTGGTTATGTGCCGAGCGTGCATCTGACCTTTGAGGCCGCCGCCGTTCAGCCGGACGCGAATGACGGCGTGGTGGTGGAGACGTACGAGGCGACCGTGACGGCCGACTCCCTGCCCGTATACAAGAGCGCCAGTGCGTCCTCGAAGAAGTTGGGCACGCTCAAGGCGGGCGCGGGCGTGACCGTCTACGCGCAGAACGGCACCTGGGCCTGCGTGGGCAAGGGCGGCAAGTTTGGCTTCTGCGCGCTGTCAGGCCTCGAGCGCGGCGAGGGCCAGGGCTCCGGCTTTGACGATCTGGAGGATACCGTACAGGTCACCGTCACCGCCGAGACCATGAAGGTCTACGAGCGCGCCAGCACGAGCTCCAAGCTGCTGGGCACGCTGCGCCGGGGCGTGGCGGTGAATCTGGTTCGCACCGAGAACAGCTGGGCCTACATCGAGCTCAACGGCCGCTACGGCTATTGCGCCGTCAGCGCGATCACCAGTCAGACTTCCGATGACGACAGCGCGGGCGAGGTCATCGACGGCCGCGATCCCCTCGGCACCGCGACGGTCATCCAGACCACTGCGCCCGTGTACTCCTCCATGAATACTTCGACCCAGGTTTCCTCGTTGAAGATGGGCGAGACGGTCAGCTTCTACGGCTACGACTCCAAGTGGGTGCTCGTGGGCCGCGATGGCACCTTCGGCTTCATGCTGCGCAGTTCGTTGAACGCGCTGAGCTACGCCGAACTCAAGCTGGAGGACAGCGGCGCGGGCGTGGTGCAGTTGGAGACGGCGCTGCTGGCGTTGGGCTATCTGGACACGATCCCCACCTCGAACTACACCGCCCACACCGCGTCCGCGGTGCAGCGGTTGCAGGCCGCGCTGGGAATGAGCCAGACGGGCATGGCGGATGTCGCCACGCTGCGCGTGCTTTACTCCGGCAACGCTCCGGTCAGCCCGATCTTGAGCGCCACGCTCTCGACGGGCAACAAGAGCGACAACGTCACCCGCCTGCAGAACCGCCTGTTGGCGCTGGGCTACCTGTCCCGCGAATCCTCCGTGGACGGCGACTACGGCAGCACCACCGCGGCCGCGGTGCGGCTGTTCCAGACCGCGGCGGGCATCACCGCCACCGGCACGGCGGACAATCAAACCATCCGCGCGCTCTACAGCGCGTCCGCGCCGAAGCTGGGCTCCGGTCAGACGGCCCCCGACCAGTCGAGCGGCGGCAACACCTCCAGCGGCGGCTCCTCCGGCAACACCACGAACATCCCCGCCGGGCTCGCCTCCACCACCTCGACCTACTCCCCGGGCATGTCCAACGCGCAGAAGCTGGAGCACGTGATCTACGTGGCGCAGCAGCAACTGGGCAAGCGCTACGTGTTTGGCGCGGCCGGCCCGTCCACCTTTGACTGCTCCGGCCTGATGATGTACTGCTTCGGCAAGGTCGGCGTCACGCTGCAGCACTCCGCCCAGGGCGAGGGCTACAACGATGCGCACCAGAAGATTTCCTCCAAGTCCAGCCTGATTCGCGGCGACATGGTGTTCTTCAACACCGTATCCGACGGCGACATGTGCGACCATGTGGGCATCTATCTGGGCAAGAATTACTGCCTGCACGCCGGTTCCGGCGCGGGCAAGGTCATCATCAGCACCATCGCCAGCGGTTACTACAGCCGCGTGTTCAGCTGGGGCAGGAGAGTTCTCAGCACCTGATCGTTCGATGCGCAGGGAACCGCTTCGCAAGGAGGCGGTTCCTTTTTGTTGGGAATGCGCGCTCGCAAAATGTCGAATTATTGTTCCAGCATATGCCCGCGATGTATGCTATAATGATGCCATATCATCGGGGAGGATGGCTTTATGCGCTGGGACATCGGCATTGATCTCGGGACGGAATATGTGCGTTCGGCGGATTTCAAGCAGGGCGCGGTGCTGGAGGCGGCGGCGAAGCTGGCCTTTCGCGACGGCCGCGACGCGCCGCTGTGCTGCGGCGACGCGGCCGCGCGCCTGACGGGCCGCGCCTGCCAGGGCGTGGAGGTGGTCGCTCCGCTGCGGGACGGCGCGCTGGAGAACAATCTCTACGCCGATCGCCTGCTGCGGTGGGTGTATCGCCAGACCGACAACCTCGCGAAGATCCGGCGCTTTGGCGCGATGCTGACCTGCGCGCCCTTTGCGCGCCCCGTGCAGCAGGAGGCGATGCTGACGGCCGCGATGGACGCGGGCGCGAGCGAGGCCGCGCTGGTGCGCTCGGACGCGGCGGCGGCCGTGGGCGCGGGGTTGGATCTGCATTCCCCCGAGGCCAAGCTGGTGATCGATCTGGGCGCGGGCAAGATCACGGCCACCGTATTCACGCTGGGCCGCGTGGCTGCCTTCGGCTTTCTGCCCTACGGCCTTTCGCGCATCGACGAGCGCATCCAGCGCATCCTGCGCATGGGCGCGGGCTATCGCGTGGGCGTTCATTCCGCGCGGGAGATCAAGCATACGCTGGGCACGGCGCTGCCGGAATCCGCGCCGGGGGACATCGTGATGCACATGACGGGCTTCAGCATGGAGCGCCGCCTGCCGGAGGTGTTCGACGTGGAGACCCGGCCCGTGCTGCACGCCTGCGAGGAGGTCGTGCAGGAGATCGCGGGGCTGTGTGTGAACGTGGCGTCCGAGATTCCCGAGGAGCTCTCCGCGGATCTCAACGACAGCGGCGCCACATTGGTGGGCGGTGGCGCGGAGCTCTCAGGCATCGACAAGCGCATCGGTGATACGCTGGGCATTCCCTGCCGCATCGCGGACGCGCCGGCGAAGTGCGCCGTGCGCGGGCTGGCGGAGATCATGCGCGCCCCAGAGAAGTATGAGGCCGCGATGCTGGCGCGGACGCGCCGGGGAAGCTGGCAATGAAGCGCAGCGTCACCGCCGGCGGGGAGCGGTTTGAATATGTATTGATCCGTTCCCGGAGGCAGGACGTGCTTCTAAAGGCGCTGCCCGGGGGCGAGACGCGCGTGTACGCCCCGAGCTGGGCGCGCATTCGGGACATCGACGAGCTGGTGCGCGGCCGCGCGGGGGAACTCAAGCGGCTGCACGCGGAATTGGAACATGCTCTGGAGCGCAGCCGGCTGGATCATCCCATGGTGGAGGGCAGCCGCGTCTGCGTCGAGGGGAAAGGATACTTTCTGCGGCTGCTGCGCGGTGCGCGGGTGTCGCTGGAGCTATCGGGAGATCTGTGCGAGTTGACGCTCCCCGAGCCCGAGAACGAGGAGCGCGTGCGCGAGGCGCTCAAGCGCGCGCTGTCCCGCCGGGCGCTGGGACGTGTTCGGGAGCGGCTGGAATACTACGCGCCGAGGCTGGGCGTGGAATTCGGCCGCGTGGCGATTCGGGACCAGCGCTCGCGCTGGGGAAGCTGCTCTTCGAAGCGGAATCTGAACTTCAATTGGAAGCTCATCATGGCTCCGCCCGAGGTGCTGGATTATGTCGTGGTTCACGAACTCTGCCATCTGATTGAATTCAACCATTCGCCGCGCTTTTGGAGGCTGGTGGAGGGGCAGCTGCCCGAGTACGAATATTGGAAGCGGTGGCTCAAGGAGCACGGCGGGGAGCTGGGCGTGGGAGCCGTCGCGACCGGAAATTCATGAAGAAGGCGCTCCGTGAATGCGGAGCGCCTGTTGCTTGCTGGATACACTTTTTACGGCCGGCGGGCCCACTTGAAGTGCGCCTTGTACCAGCTGTCCAGATCGTTTTCGTGAACCTTGCCCGCGTTCTGGGAGGCTTCGACGAACTTGTTGCCGCCGATGTAGATGGCAGTGTGATCGCAGTTGCCATCCTCATCCGTGTCGAAACAGAGGATGTCGCCCACTTTGAGGTCCGACAGGCTGGTGATCTTGGTGTAGCGGCTGTCGTTGGCCTGCGCCGCCGCGGTGCCCTTCATCGGGATGCCGAACTTGCCCATTACGTAATTTACCAGCACGGAGCAGTTGAAGCTGCTGGGCGGATTGGCGCTCTCCGCGTAGGGCTTGCCGTAGAGCGATTTCAGCAGGGACAGCAGGCTGGAAGAGGTCGAACCGTCGCCGCTGCTGTCGGTTTCACCGCTGGTTGTGGACCCGGTGGACGACTCATTTTCGGAGGCATCCTCCTTGTCCTTCTGGGAATTCTTATAGGCGTTGTAGGCGGCGGTGATCTTGGCCTTGCTCGTGAGGTAGCTGCTATTGACGTAGCCCGTCACGGAGCCGGAGCTGTTCTGAATGCGGTAGTAGCTGCCGGACTTGCCCACCACGTACACCGCCGTGCCGATGGACAGCGTGCCCATCCGCGACGAGGACGAGGAAGCCTGCTTGTAGACGGGGGTGGACTTCGCCGTGTAGGCGGTGAGCCGGTTTACCAGATTGAGATAGCTGACCGGTATGTAAGCGGTCACGCCCTTGTAGCTGACCCGCGCCCAGCTCCCGGAGGCGCCGGAAACGGTGACCGTCAATCCCTTGGGAACCCGGACGCTCCGCCCGGAAGTGGAGGGAACGCTGTAGACCTTCGTGCTCGAATTGATCTTTGCCTGGAAGGACGCGAGCGCGGCCGGCGCGCAAGCGGACATCAGCAGCACGGCGGCCATGAGCACGGTCAGGAAGCGTTTCAGTGCTTTCATCTTACTCATACTGTCTCCTTTAAATGTCTTCTTGCCTATCAGATTTAGAAGGATCTGGAATTATTATATTACAAGATTATGTCCGAATCAAGCGTTTGATACATATTTCTTCCAAATTTACAGTAAAAACATGACTTTTTCGCGTATTCGACATTAAAATGACGCGAAATGGCGGGTCGGTGAAAGCTTTCGTTTGATTTTCAGGGGAAATGCCGATATAATGGAAGGTGCTGCGAGGAGGGAGAGAGCGTATGGCGCGGATTGCGGTGATCGGCGGCGCGAACATGGACATCGGCGGCTTTCCCGGCGGCGCGCCCGTGATGGGGGATTCCACCCCGGGCCGCGTGCGCATGTCGGCGGGCGGCGTGGGCCGCAACATCGCGGAGAACGCCGCGCGATTGGGGATGGACGTGCAATTGATCACGGCGCTCGGTGACGATGCCAACGGCCGGGCGCTCCTGGAGGACTGCCGCCGCAAGGGCATCGGCACGGACGGCTGCCGCGTGGTGCCCGGCGGGCGCACGTCGGTCTACCTGTTCATGGATGGCGCGGACGGCGATATGCTCTGGGCGGTGAACGACATGGAGATCCAGAGGACGCTCACGCCCGACTTTCTCGCGCCCGCGATTGGATCCCTCAACGCGCTGGACGCGGTGGCGCTGGACGCGAATCTGCCGGAAGAGACGATCCGTCTGCTGGCGGAGGAGGTCAGGGTACCGCTGTTTGCCGACGCGGTATCGGCGGCGAAGGTGAGAAAGCTCCAATGCGCGCTCTCCCGGCTGCGCTGCCTGAAGCTCAACCGCATCGAGGCAGAACTGCTGACGGGGAAACAGGTTCGCGATGCCGGGGATGCCGAGGAGGCCGCGCGGCGGCTGAACGGCGCGGGCGTCGAGCGCGTGTTCCTCACGCTGGGGCTCCGGGGCGCGGTCTGCGCGGAGGGGGAGCGGAGCGTACTGCTGCCCTGCGTGGAGCGGACGGCGGTAAACGCCTCAGGCGCGGGCGACGCGTTCGCGGCGGCGCTGATCTGGGCCCACTGCGAGGGGTTCGATCTCGCGCGCAGCGGGTTGGCGGGCATGGCGGCGGCGGCGATCGCCGTGGGTGCGCTGGAGGCGGTCAGCCCCGAAATGAGCCGGGAGAATCTGCAAGATAAGATGGCTGAAATCGAGGCCGCTATGGAAATTTGAGGAGGAATGAAGCATGAATTTGAATCCCTATCTGGATGTCACGCCGGAGGTCAAGGCGGCGCTGGAGGCCGGCAAGCCCGTGGTGGCGCTGGAATCCACGATCATCTCCCACGGCATGCCCTATCCGCAGAATGTGGAGACGGCGCTGAACGTGGAGCGCATCATTCGGGAGAACGGCGCGGTGCCGGCGACCATCGCCATCATCGGCGGCCGCCTGAAGGCGGGCCTGACCGAGGCGGAGATCACCCATCTGGGCAAGAAGGGCTATGATGTGACGAAGGCGTCCCGGCGCGACCTGCCCGTGCTGGTGGCGCGGGGCGAGGACGGCGCGACCACCGTGGCGACCACGATGATCATCGCCGAGATGGCGGGCATCCGCGTGTTCGCCACTGGCGGCATCGGCGGCGTGCACCGGGGCGCGGAGGTCACGATGGACATCTCCGCCGACCTGGAGGAACTGGCGCAGACGGGCGTGCTGGTGGTGTGCGCGGGCGCGAAGTCGATCCTCGATTTGGGCCTGACGCTGGAATATTTGGAGACCAAGGGCGTGCCGGTGATCGGCTACCAGACGGAGGAGCTGCCCGCCTTCTACACCCGCAAGAGCGGCTTCGGCGTGGACTACCGGCTGGACACCCCGGAGGAGATCGCCGCGGCCTTCCGCGCGAAGCTGGACATGGGCCTGCGCGGCGGCATGCTGGTGACCAACCCCATCCCGGAGGAATACTCGATGGACCCGGCGGTCATCAACAAGGCCATCGACGAGGCCGTGGCCGAGGCCAAGGCGCAGGGCATCCACGGCAAGCAGACGACGCCCTTCCTGCTGGCGAAGATCAAGGACATCACCGGCGGCGACAGCCTGGCCTCCAATATCAAGCTGGTCTACAACAACGCGAAGCTCGCCGCGCAGGTGGCCGGAAAGCTGTAAGCGAATCCATTTCATAATAAAACCCCCGCTCGCTGAACGCAGCGAGCGGGAGTTTTTGAGAAGCGGTTCTAGCGGAGCGCCAGCCCGTCGCGGAAGGCGTCGCCTACCTTTTCGCCGAGGACGAGGTAGGCATTGTTCATCGGGTCGAAGGTGATCGGACGCAGCTTGGCCGGATCGACCTTGCCCTTGTCGTTGAGCACGGATTCGTCCGCGCTGACGTTCACGATCTCGCCCACCATGCGGCAGGATTCCGGGTCGTAGCTCACCAGCTTGCACTCCAGCGTCATCTTGAGTTCGTCGATGATGGGCGCGTCCACCAGTTCGCTCCTCGTGGCGTGGAAGCCCGCGCGCGCGAACTTGTCCGGCACGTCGTTGCCCGAGGCGATGCCCACGTAGTCGCAGGCGACGACGTGGTCCGCGTCCGCCATGCTCACGGTGAACGCCGTGCGCGCGAGGATGTTCTGCACCGTCTTGTGTCCCCCGCTCAGGCACATGCTGATCTGAGTGTCGTCGCTGATGCCGCCCCAGGCCGCGTTCATCGCGTCGGGCGCGCCGTCCGGGCCGTAGCTGGCGATGATGAGCACCGGCTGCGGGTAGGTGAGCGGCTTGGCTCCAAAGCTCTTTCTCATGGTCGATTCCTCCTATCGAATGAAGTTTGTGCGCGCGAAGGGCTCGCGCTCGGGCAGGCCGTAGCGCTCCCTGCCCAGCGCGATGCTCTTCATCAGAAACGCCATATTGCGGGCCAGCGTGCGCATCATCTGCAAACCCTCCGCGTCCTGCGCCGCCTCGCCGGGCGCGGCGCCATGAACGCCGTTCCAGTATTGGCCCGAGGCGACGGGCATGCCCGATATGGTGAAGTACTTGTTCAGCTCGTCGAAGGTGGCGGTCAATCCGCCCCGGCGCGCCGAGGCCACGGCCGCGCCCACCTTCATGGTCTTGTCAAAGCCCGTGCTGTAGAACAGCCGGTCGAGGAAGGCGATCAGCGTGGCGTTGGCCGAGGCGTAGTACACCGGACTGCCCACCACGAGTCCGTCGCAGGCCTCGAACTTCGGCGCGGCTTCGTTCACCGCGTCGTCAAAGGCGCACTTTCCGAGCTTCGCGCACGCGTTGCAGGCGACGCAGCCGCGAATCGCCTGCCGGCCGATGTGCATCGTCTCCACCTCGAAGCCTTCGTCCAGGAATACCTTTTCCATCTCCGCCAGCGCGGCGGCGGTGTTGCCGTTCGCCCGGGGGCTTCCGTTGATCATCAATACCTTCATGGCGCAACCTCCCTGCATTTGGATTCCACCGCCATGATAGCACCCTTCGCCGCGCCCGTCAAGCGCGCGGATTCATCGAAAATTTGATTTTTGGACACGCGCGGTTCACGATTTTGGGATAAACTGAAAGCTGGAACAGAACATGCTGGGAGGTGGACGGATGCGCGGGTGGACGCGATTCGCGGCATGGGCGATGGCGGCGCTGCTGTTTGTGGGGGCCGCCTTTGCCGCGCAGGCCGGATTGAATACAGAGGAAGAAGTGGAGATCGTCCTCGATTCCGTCGGCGGCAGGGCGTCGGGCGCGGGCGTGCGCGTCGAGGGCAATCTGGTCGCCGTGCGCGCCGCCGGAACCTACCGCGTGCGCGGGTCGCTGGACGGCCAGCTCGTGGTGGCGGTGGATAAGAACGACGAAGTGACGCTGATTCTCGATGGCGTGGAGCTGACCAACGCGACCGAGGCGGCCCTGCTCGTGGAGAACGCTGGGCGGACGACGATCCGCCTGGCCGAGGGTTCGGTCAACCGCGTGCAGAGCGGCGAACCCGTGGAGCTCTCGGCGGACGCCGCCGATACCGACGCCAGCGGCGGCGCGCTGCACGCCAAGGACGATCTAACCATTGAGGGCCCGGGCGCGCTGGAGGTGTTGGGCTACGTGAACAACGGCATCCACTGCGCCAACCGGCTGGTGATCGCGGGCGGCGACGTGCGCGTGGAGGCGTTGAACAACGGCGTGAAGGGCAAGGATGGCGTGACGGTCTCGGGCGGCAATCTGACGATTCACTCCGGCGGCGACGGCGTGGATTCCGATTCGGAGGACGGCGAAGGATTCGGCGAAATCGAGTTCGCGGGCGGCAGCGTCTCCATCGAGAGCTTCGGCGACGGCGCGCAGGCGGCCACGGCGCTGAAGGTCTCGGGCGGCGAACTGACGGTCGTTTCCGGCGGCGGAAGCGCCGCCGTGCCGGATCAATCGGCGCAGCCGGGCGGTCGAGGAGAAAACTGGGATCGGGATGAGGAGAGCGACGCGCCCAGTGCCAAGGGCCTGAAGGCCGGAACGCTGCTGACCATTCGCGGCGGCGGCGTGACCATCGACGCGGCGGACGACGCGCTGCACTCTGACGGCGAGATGATCATCTCCGGCGGGACGCTCGAACTCGCCACGGGCGATGATGGTGCGCACGCAGACGACCGCCTGACCGTTTCGGACGGCGCGCTGCGGATTTCCTCCAGCTACGAGGGCATGGAGGCGAACCAGATTCTGATTTCCGGCGGCACGCTGGACGTGAGCGCGGACGACGACGGAATCAACGCCAACGGTGGCGCCTTTCAGCTGGGCGGTTTCGGCGGGCGCGGCGGATTTGGAATGGGCGGCGGCAAATTCGGCGGCCGGGGCGGTGTTCCGAACGTGTCGGGAGAGGAGCGTGAAATGCCGGAGGGCTTTGCGCCGAACGGCCGCATGGATGAAGCCGGGGGAGAGCTTCCTGCGAAGATGGGAGACAAGAACGCGCCGGGGGAGAACCGCGAAATGCCGGAGGGTTTTGCGCAGGACGACCGCGTGAATGAAGCCGGGGGAGAGCCTCCAGCGAGGATGGAAGACAAGATTCCTGAGGAGCCTTCCGCGGAAGAGGAGTCTCTGCCCGTGCTGCGCATCACCGGCGGCAGCCTGCGCGTCGACGCGGAGGGCGACGGCTTGGATTCTAACGGGAACCTGATCATCGAAGGCGGCGAGATTGTCGTGGACGGCCCGTCCCGCAGCGGCAACGGCGCGCTGGATTCCGGCTCGGAGAGCGGCGGCGCGTGCCTGGTGAACGGCGGAACGATCCTGGCGATCGGCGCGTCCGGCATGGCTGAGAGCTTCGACGGCGCGTCCGAACAGTGCTCCTTCCGGCACACGTTTGAACAGGAGCTTCCGGCGGGCAGCGAGATCACCGTGACCGACGCGGACGGAAACGCGCTCGTCGAGCATACCGCGGCCAAGAGCTTCTCCTCGGTGGTGTTTTCCTGCCCGGAGCTCACGACCGGCGAAAGCTATGTGCTGACCGCCGGGGACGAGCGCGTGGAGATTACGATGGACGCTGCGGCGGTGGAGTCCGGAGCCGCGTCCCGCTGGAGATGGTGACGATGAGGCGCCGCGGTCAATCGACCGCGGCGCAATTTTGCGCAAAGGCTCCGATTTTGTCCGCGGCGGTTTGAAGTCCCTTCAAATCCTCCGCGTCGAAGTTCGCTTTCAGCGGGCTGTCGATGTCGATCACGCCGAGAATCTCGCCGTCCGCGAAGATCGGCACCACAATTTCCGAGGACGAAGCCGCGTCGCAGGCAATGTGGTTGTTACAGGCGTGCACGTCCTCCACGATCTGCGGCGCGCGCCGCGCGACGGCGGTGCCGCACACCCCCGCGCCCACCTCGATGCGCGCCACGGCGGGCTTGCCCTGGAACGGCCCCAGCATCAGCCGGCCGCGCTTCATCAGGTAGAAGCCCGCCCAGTTGAGGCCCGGCATCAGCAGGTAGAACAGCGCCGAGGCGTTCGCCAGCGCCGAGCAGAGCTCGTCCGTCTCGCTGAGGACGCGGTCGAGCTGTTCGTTGAGGTAGGCGTAGCGCCCAGCTTTGTCGGAAAACTCCCGGTATTCAATATCCATGCTTCTCTTCCTTTCCATAATCCGTTTCGGCGCTGGCCCGCCCCCTTGACGCGGGGCGGGCTTGTTGGTAGAATGGTGGCGGGCATTCAAAGTTGCGACGCACAGAGGGATCTCTTATGGAACGAAACGAGCGCCAGATCACCATAGACGACATCGCCCGCGCGCTGGGCGTGAGCAAGACGACGGTCTCCCGCGCGATCTCGGGCAAGGGCCGCATCGGCAAGGATACGCGTCAGCGCGTGCTGCACTTCATTGCCGAGCACAACTTCCGGCCCAACGCCGTGGCCCAGGGCCTGGCCCACAGCCGCTCCGGAAACATCGGCGTGGTGATGCCCGACGCCCGGGAGGACGGCTCGTTCTTCGCGGCCTGCCTGGCGGGCATCTGCACCGAAGCGGCACAGCGAGACTGCGATGTGCTCATCGCCGCCGACGACGGCCTGCGCCAGATGGAGCGCATACTGGCCAACCGCAAGGTGGACGGCGTGATCGCCACTCGCAGCGAGCGCTGCTCGTCCATACTGCCGCTGCTCAGGGCGCAGAACGTGCCTTATGTGATCATCGGTCAGTCCGGCGATCCCACTGTGGTCTGCGTGGACAACGACAACCGGGGTGGCTGCCGGGAACTGACCGCGAAGCTGCTTGGCCGCGGCCTGCGCAGGCTCGCGCTGCTGGGCGGGGATGAAAACTATCTGGTCACCCAGAGTCGCCTGGACGGCTTCCTCGATGCGCACCGGGAGGCGGGAGTCGAACCGCTCGGCGTCGTCCGCATGAACATCCGCGACAGCGCCGGAGCCTCCGCCGCCGTGGACGCCGCCCTCGCGGAGGACGCCCAGGCGCTTTTGTGCATGGACGGCTTCATCTGCAACCTGGCGATGATTCAGCTTCGGGAGCGCGATATTCCCGTGCCGGGGAGCTTGCGCGTCGCCAGCTTCTTCGACAACTCCATCATGGAGCACCTCATTCCTTCCGTCACCAGCCTGCGCTTTGACGCGGAGGCGCTGGGCCGGGAGGCATGCAGGGCGCTGCTGGAGCGCCTGGAGGGCGGCTCCCCGCGCAGCCGCGTGCTGTCCGGCTATCAGCTCATCGAGCGGGAATCCACCCGCTAAGTTTTTCCGGCCTTTTCCGTGCGTTTCATGGCAATTTAGAGCATAGCATGTTTTGGACGCCAATGGCAAGCGTTTAAAGCGTCAAGTTTTTGCGCGGGAAAATTGTGCGTTTTGGATAGTTGACGTTGTTCGGGATAAATGATATAATTTATGTGTGGACAACCGGTTGCGCAACCTGCGCAACCGGCTGAAAGTTCAATACTTCCAAGGAGGAAAAGAGCATGAAAAAGATCGTAACTCTGGTTTTGGCTCTGGCCATGCTGCTGTGCATGGCGGGAGTGGGCGCCGTGGCCGAGGCTCCCATCACGCTGCGCGTATGGGGCGCTGAAGAGGATCAGACCTACCTGGCCGAGCGCATCGAGGCCTTCAAGGCCGCCTATCCGGACTACAACTTCGAAATTCAGCTGGGCGTGGAGTCCGAATCCACCGCAAAGGACACCATCCTGACCGACGTGCAGGCCGCGGCGGACGTGTACGCCTTCGCCTCCGACCAGCTGCCCGACCTGGTGAAGGCCGGCGCCATCATGGACCTGACCACCCTCGAGCCGGTGCTGACCCAGATGACCGGCAAGACCCTCGAGGACATCAAGGCCGCCAACGTGGCCGGCGCCATCAGCGCCGCTTCCTATGAGGACAAGCTCTACGCTTTCCCCTTCGCCTCCGACGGCTTCTTCATGTTCTACGATCCGGATTACATCAGCGCGGAACAGGCCCAGAGCTGGGACACCCTGCTGGACGCCGCTGACGCCGCCGGCATGAAGGTGGGCATGACGCTGGCCTCCGGCTGGTACAACGCCTGCTTCTTCTACGGCGCGGGCTTCTCCACCGTGCTCAACGCGGACGGCACCACCACCATCGACTGGAACGGCACCTCCCCGGACGGCATCTCCGGCGTACAGGTGGTCAAGGCGATGCAGGCCATCGCGGGCCATCCGGCCTTCATGGCGGTCGCCGACGGTGACATCTCCAACCAGATCAGCGGCGGCAAGCTGGCGGCCGTGATCTCCGGCACCTGGGATACCGACCTGGTCGCCAAGGTATTCGGCGACGACTACATGGCCACCAAGCTGCCGTCCATGAACATCGACGGCACCGTCGTGCCCACCCGTGGCGTGGTCAGCTTCAAGTGCATCGGCGTCAACGGCATGTCCCCGATGGCTCCCTGGGGCGTGGTGCTGGCCGACTTCCTCACCAATGAGGAGTCTCAGGTCGCGCGCTTCGAGGCCCGCTCCATCCCGCCGACGAACGTCGCCGCCGCCGCCAGCGAGGCCGTGCAGTCCAACAAGGGCGTCGTGGGTCTGACCGAGGCCGCCGAGATCGGCATCGTGCAGACCGTGGGCGGCAAGTACTGGGATCCCTGCGCGTCCTTCGGCGAGCAGATCGCCCAGGGTACCATCGGCTCCGACGACGCGGCCATCCAGACCGCGCTGGATCAGCTGGTGGAGGGCGTCAATTCTCCCCTGTCCTAATCCATAGGAATCCATTGAATTTCGGCGGCTCCGCCTTCGGGTCGGAGCCGTCAATGTGAATTCGTGAAATTGACTGAGGGGGGTACACATGACGGCAATTAAAAACGGCGTCGCCGGCTTCTTTGCCGCGCTCGGAAGCTTCTTCGGAAGCTTCTTCAACGCCATCGCCAGGGGCGACGCCTTCGTAAAGCTCTCGCTCATTATCTGGGGCGCGGGATACTTCAAGCGCAAACAGTACGTCAAGGCGCTGCTGATGACGCTGCTGGAAGTGGGCGTGATTCTGTTCAGCGTGTTCTTCGCCATGCAGTACGTGCCCAAGTTTGGCACGCTCGGCACCGTGCAAATGGAGCAGGTGCTGAACATGCAGACCATGCAGATGGAGTTCAACGATTTCGATAACTCCTTCCTGATCCTGCTGTTCTCGCTGTTCAGCTTCGTGGTCTGGGCGGTGGCCATCGTGGTGTGGATGCGCAACGTGGTCAACGCCTATGCGCTGCAGCAGGCCGCCGAGGCCGGAGAGCACATCAATTCTTTTAAAGAGGATCTGCGCACCTTCATCGGCGAAAAGTTCCATGTGACGCTCCTTTCCCTGCCGGTGCTGGGCATCGTGGTGTTCACGGTGGTACCGATCCTGCTGCTGATCTTCGTGGCGTTTACCAACTACGATCAGCAGCACATGCCTCCGAACGCGCTGTTTACCTGGGTGGGGCTCAATAACTTCAAGAGCCTGTTCAGCTCCGGCGGCATGACGGTCACCTTCGGCTACGCCTTCGTGCGCGTATTGGGCTGGACGCTGGTCTGGTCGTTCTTCGCCACGCTGACCACCTACTTCGGCGGCATTCTGATGTCACTCCTGCTCAACAGCAAGAAGACGAGGGTTCCGAAGCTGTGGCGGCTGCTGCTGGTGATCACCATCGCGGTGCCGCAGTTCGTGTCGCTGCTGCTGGTGCGAAACTTCTTCTCCAACGGCGGCATCGTCAACACCATCTGCGCGAACATCGGCCTGACCGGCTTTTTGCGCGACGTGGGTCTGATCTCCACCAGCTACATACCGTTCCTGACGGCGCCGGGCTGGGCGCACGTGATGATCATTCTGATCAACATCTGGATTGGCGTGCCCTACCAGATGCTGATCGCCACGGGCGTTCTGATGAACCTGCCCACCGATCAGCTCGAGAGCGCCCGCGTGGACGGTGCGAACAAGTTCCAGACCTTCCGCTACATCACCATGCCGTATCTGCTGCAGGTCACCGCGCCGACGCTGGTTACCGATTTCGTGAAGAACATCAACAACTTCAACGTCATCTACTTGCTGACCGACGGCGTGTACACCACCACCAACCAGCTCATGGCGAACTCTCAGGCGAAGGAGGTCGATTTGCTGGTCACCTGGCTGTTCAACCTGACGCAGAACTATTACAACTATAAGATGGCGGCGGTCATCGGCATCATGGTGTTCATCGTCTGCGCGGTGTTCACGCTGATCGCCTTCAACTTCGTCATCGGCGGCGATAAGGAGGGGACGTATCAATGAAGAGCAAGAAAGCACTGGGCATATTCAGCCACAATCTGCTCATCGCGGTGCTGTGCGTCATTTGGCTGATCCCCATCGTGTGGCTGCTGTGCATGTCCTTCAGCTCGTCGCCCAGCATGAACACCTCCACGTTCTTCCCGAAGGAGTGGAGCCTGACCTTCTATCAGAAGCTGTTCCAGCCGGACACGGTCAACCAGTTCCCCATGTGGTTTATGAACACATTCAAGATCGCCGTGGCCACCTGCATCATCTCCACATGCTTCGTGCTGATGGTGGCCTACGCCACGTCCTTCGGCAAGTTCAAGGCCAGAAAGCCCCTGATGAACGTCGCCGTGATCCTGAACCTGTTCCCGGGCGTGCTGACGATGATCGCGGTGTACTTCACGCTGCGCACCTTCGGCCTGACCAACAGCCACATCGGCCTCACGCTGGTGTACTCCGCGTCCTCCGGCCTGGGTTATCTGATCTGCAAGGGCTTTTTTGACACGGTGCCGCGCGCGCTGTGCGAGGCTGCCCGCCTGGACGGCTGCAGCGAGGCCCGCATCTTTGCCCAGATCATCATTCCGACCAGCAAGCCGATCATCGTCTACACGATCATCAACAGTTTCCTGGCCCCGTGGATGGACTTCGTCTACGCCAAGATGATCCTCAACGCCGGCATTTCGGAGAAGTACACCGTCGCGGTGGGCCTGTACAAGATGCTGGACAAGAGCCTCATTAACAACTACTTCACGATCTTCTGCTGCGGCGGTATTCTGGTGTCGATTCCGATCGCCGTGCTGTTCTTCATCATGCAGAAGTTCTACGTGGAGGGCATCACCGCGGGCGCGGTCAAGGGTTAATCTTCAATTTCCCCGGCGGGAGGAATCCCTCCCGCCGGCACATCACGAGCATAGGAAGTACGAAGCATGGATCAATTCATCGTCAATATCATCCACCGGCCCGAGATGGTGCCGGAGTATGCCGAGAAGGTCACCGGCCAGGGAAAGGCCGAGGACATCGGCCGCAAGGCGCTGCTGACGGAGAGTCTGGACATCTTCAAGACGCAGCAGGAATGCGCCCACAAGAACGGACTCAAGACCACCATCCAGATGACCTACGCCAGCCTCTTCAACGACGAGGCTGTGGCCATCGCCAAGGAGCACCACGCGAAGTACGGCGACGAGATCGCGCTGAGTTTGCTGGGCCTGCCCTGCAAGGAGTTTCGCGAGAAGTACCAGACGAAGGAATTCTGCATCTGGATGTTCTCTATGGAGGAAAAGAAGGCGATCGTGCGCGACGTCTTTGAGAAATTCCACGAGAGATTCGGCTTCTATCCCGAGTCGACGGGCTCCTATTACATGGACGCGGAGCTCATCAACTTCGTCAAGGAGGCTTATCCCACGGTGAAATGCGCCGTGGCCACCTGTTGGGAGGAGGGCCCCAAGGCTTATCACACCTGCAACAACAGCTGGTATACATTGATGGACGGCGGCCCCTGGGCCCCGTGGATTCCGTCGAAGCAGAACACCCATGCCCCGGCGGCGAACGCTGAGGAGGACAGCGGCATCGTGGCGATTCCGCACCTTTCGCGCGACCTGCTGGCCTGCTACGACGGCAACGGCTCCAACTTCGGCACGCATCCGCAGAACGTGCTGCGCGGCATGATCTACGATACGTCCACCTGGGAGTTCCCCTACCTGTACAATCTGATCGATCAGTACCGCTCGCTGGCGAAGTTCAACAACGGCTACGCCTACAACATGATGTTCGTCGGCCCCGGCTGGATGAACAAGATGGGCCGCTGGGAGGCCCCCTACGAGCTGCTGCGCAAGTCCTATGAGGAAGGCTGCGCCTACTACGGCAAGCTCAAAAAGGAGGGCAAGCTCATCGACATGACCATGAGCGAGTTCGCCGACTACTACCGCGCCAAGAAGAGCTACACCGAGCCAGAGTGCGCGCTGTGGCGGGACATCCTCTACGGCAGTAGGAAGCAGCTCTTCTGGTACTGCGATCCCTACATGCGCGCCTGCGTGAACATGGATCAGGGTGGCGCCATCGTCGATCTGCGCCCCTACGCGGCGAAGCTGGAGTGGCCGGTGGGCGTCGGCACGCCGCACGTGCAGGACGCGAGCTATCCCTTCCTCATTCAGGAGAAGTACCGTGCCGGCTACTTCACCCACTACGCCGGCGAGGGCACCGTGCGCAGCGCGAAGATCTGCCACAACGGCGAGGAGGTCGATCTGTGCCTCTGCCGCACCAAGGCGCACTTCTCGCAGAGCGGCCGGGAGCGCGTGTTGACGCTCGACCCGGTGGACATCGAATTCGCCGATCTGACCGTCAAGCTCCAGAGTGTCATTACGTTCACCGAGGGCAGCGCTTCCATCAAGATCGAGCGCAGGGTGCTCGAGATGAGCGACCCCGCTGCCGAGATGACGATCAACGAATACATGGTCGGCTGCTACGGCACCACCGAGTACCCCGAGGACATGACCAGCCTCACGCTGAACGTGGACGCGGGGGAGAACAGCGCCGAGATTCCCTATGAGTACAGGTGCCGCGAGGCTGGCGCGGACGGCGCGGAGGCCGTGAGCTGCACGCTGCCGCCGATTCGCACGAAGGTTTCTATGACCTGCGAAGGCGCGGCCAAGCGCGGCTACGTGCGCGAGGGCTATGCCTTCAGCCCGATGTTCACGCTGGGATACGAGGGCAAATTGCATGACAAGGAGGTCTTTTCCACATGGCTCAATCTGGAAAGGGCAAATTGAACTTCCGCTGCCCTTCCTGCTTCATGCGGGATCTGGACATTGACATGTTCTACGATAAGGACAGGAAGGAATACTACTGCATCCGCTGTCAGTACACCGGCAGCGAGGAGGACGTGCTGAAAAAGAACGAGCTGGCGCGCTTCCGCTATGGCTTCATTGCCCGGCGCTTCACCGACTTCGAGGACTTCTCGGAGGGCTGAGAATCGGATGAAGGACTGGATCAAGGGAATGGACCTCTCCACCCTGCTGGAGGTGGAGGAGTGCGGCGGGCGGTTCAGCGACGGCGGCGTTCCCGGGGACGCGATGGAGATTCTGCGCAGATACGGCATGAATCTCGTGCGCCTGCGGCTATGGAACGATCCCTACGATTCGTGCGGCGCGCCCTACGGCGCGGGCACGAACGACCTCGCCCGCACGATGAAGCTGGCCCGGCGCGCGAAGGCGCTGGGCGCGGATTGGATGCTGGACTTTCACTACAGCGACTTCTGGGCCGACCCCGGCAAGCAGAACCCGCCCAAGGCCTGGCGCGGAATGGACGAGGCGGGGTTGGAGGCGGCCGTGTACGATTACACGCTGTCCGTGATGGAGGCGCTGCGCGCGGCAGAACTGCTTCCGGCCATGACGGCGGTGGGCAACGAACTGACCAACGGGCTGCTCTGGCCCGTGGGGAAGCGGCCGAACTTTGACAATATCGTGCGCTTCGTCGATGCGGCGATCCGCGCGGTGCGCGCGGCCGCGCCGGGCGTGGAGATCGTCATTCATCTGGACGACGGTGGAAACAACGCGCTCTACCGCGAGTGGTTTGACAACTACTTCGCGCGCGGCGGCGCGGACTTCGAATACATCGGCCTGAGCTACTATCCATTCTGGCACGGAAATCTGGACGGCCTGCGCCGCAATATGCGCGACATCGCTTCGCGCTACGGCAAGGATCTGATCGTGGTGGAGACCTCCACCGGCTTTACGATGGAGGACTATGCCCGCTACGAAGCGCTCTCTCCCGCCCAGCGCAAGGGCATGGCCACGAAGCCCGAGCTGGCGGCGCGGATCGACTATCCCATGACCCCCGACGGCCAGCGCGCGTTCCTGCGCGACCTCGCGGAGGTCATCCGCTCCGTGCCCGGCGGGCGGGGCAGGGGCTTCATCTACTGGGAGGCCGCGTGGATTCCGGTGCCCGGCAGCGGCTGGGCCACCGATGCCGCGCTCGCCTACACCGGCGAGAAGGGCCCGGGCGGCAACGAGTGGGCCAACCAGGCGCTGTTTGACTACGAGGGCCGGGCGCTGCCCGCGCTCGAAACCATACGGGAGATGTAGCCATGGTCAGCGAAAAACCGCCGCTCTTCCGCCGGTTGCGCAAGTATCGCCTGCAAATGACGGGCCGGAACCTCAAGATTTACGGCTGCGCGACGATGCTGTTCTATACCTTGAGCATGTCCATCGTGGAGAACGGCCTGATCCATGTGAATGCGTACACCGCCGAGGGCCTCTCCCAGGCGATGGCCACCGACGGCCACATCATGCTGCTGTCCACCTGGGCCACCATCTTTCGGCTGATCGGTGCGCTGGCGATTCCGGTGTTTGCCTTTTTGCTGGTGGAGGGCTTCGTGCACACGGGGAACTTCAAACGCTACCTGTTGACAATGCTGGGCTTCGCGCTGATCAGCGAGATCCCCTACGATCTGGCAATGGACGACGCGCTCTTCTCCCCGTCCGGCCAGAATGCCATGTTCACCTATGCGATCTGCCTGGTGATGCTCTACGGGCTGCGCCTGTTCGTGGACCGAAAGGGCCTGCGCTTCCGCCTGGCGCAGATCTGCGTCGTGCTGGCGGCGATATTGTGGGGCGAGCTGCTGCAGTGTGCGTTCAGCCTCGTCACCGTGCTGCTCTGCGCGGTGTACTATCTGCTCTACGACCGCAAGAGCCAGCGCGTCCTGGTGGGTTGCGCGGTAAGTATAATTTATGTAACTTCAATATTTTCTTCATATGCCCTCTGGAATTATGCAGGAGAACGTGGTATAATAAAGAATAAGTATATATATTACGCTCTTTATCCGGTTCATCTGCTGCTCCTCGGAACCATCGCGCACCTCATGGCGCATTGAGGACGGCAAAAGCAAGGTGCATTCCGCCGGCAGAGTTTCAGACCTCTTTCGGCGATGCAATATAACACATGGCGGCGCGCCACTCCACTCTATGGTTCGTCGCACAGACAAAGAAGGAGGGAAACCCACCCGTTCGTTCCGGGTGCGGCAGTGTGGAGACCTGCCGTAATGCGTCGCATCCCACCGCGGATGGACGCGAGGCGCAGTGGAGGAGTCCGTTGCGCTTGAACGAATTCGCCATGTCTGAAGTGTTGCTGAAGAACCTCAAGAAAGTGTACGACAACAAGGTAACAGCGGTACACGATGTGAACCTGCACATCGCGGACAAGGAGTTCATCGTGCTGGTCGGGCCTTCCGGCTGCGGAAAGTCCACCACCCTGCGCATGGTGGCTGGCCTGGAGGAGATCTCCGAGGGCGAGCTGTACATCGACGGCAAGCTGTGCAACGACGTGGAGCCGAAGGATCGCGA